>CAYFOU010000001.1:0-52771 GCA_964344805.1 uncultured Piscirickettsiaceae bacterium
CAGAGCGAGGCGGTTGCGCTTGCCAATGAGGTGCGGAATGCGGTAGAGCAGGGGAATTTTGAACTCTATCTGCAGCCGCTGCAGGCCAGAGATGATTCCATATTCAATGGGCCCTACTACAATGGGCCCTACTATGAGGTGCTGCTGCGGATGGAGAGCAGTGGTGGGGAGGTGGTGAGTCCGGCAGCATTCATCCCCAATAGCGAGCGCTTTGATCTGATGCCGGAGCTGGACCGCTGGGTGATTCGCCGTGCCTTCCATACCCTGCACGATCTGGGTGATCAGGTGGCGGGGCACCGTTATGCCATCAATATCTCTGGTAACACACTGGTTGGAGAGGGGTTTGGTCTATTTGTCCGTGACCAGTTGGCAGCCTATCGGGTTGACCCAACGGTCATTGAATTTGAGGTCTCCGAGTCGGTTGCCAATGCACAGTTGACGGTACTGCAGCAGTTTATTGCCGAGATGCATGAGCTGGGTGTACGGGTTGCCATTGATGATTATGGCAGTGTCGATACTTCCTTTACCAGCCTGCAGAAGCTGCCGGCAGATATGATCAAGATTGATCGTCGTCTGATTCAGGGGATTATCCATAACCCGGTGGAACGGGCGATTGTGGAGTCGATTCAGCGCATCACCGGAGTGTTGGGGATGGAGTGTGGTGCGGTCTCTGTAGAGAATGAGGAGACAGCGCTTGAAGTGAGCAAGATGGGCATTCACTATCAGCAGGGATTCCATATTGGCAGGCCGGAGCCGTGGGCATGAACCCGGTGCTGAAGGGTTACTCTTCGCTGGAGAATGGCACTGAGGCGTTGAGTGAGGCGATTGTCTCCTGGGACAGGGAGGCACGCATGGCGGTCAATTTCCTCTTGGTCTACCACTCCTCTCGCCAGTCGGCAGAGGAGGTTGCAGCAGCGCTCGGCATCTATTTTCCCGATATTCCATCTGCCGGGTGTTCGACCGCAGGTGAGTTTCTGGATGGGGAGCGTCATGAAGGCTCTCTGGTGATATTCGGTTTTGTTACACCCGAGGTGGCGTGGCAGGTAGTTGCTGTTCCGAAGGTGGAGCAGTTTGTGCCGACCGATGCTCAACTGGTTGTGGAGCAGTTGCTGAAGCAGATGGGAGACCGCCGTCAGGATCTCAATGCGGAGCAGCACTTCTGTATGGTGTTGCAGGATGGGCTGGGAAAACGGGAGGAGTTATTGACCGCATCCCTGGCGATGGAGCTGGGGAGTGAACGGGGTGGTGTGCCGCTGATTGGAGGGTCTGCAGGGGATGACCTGAAGTTTGAGCACACCTGGCAGATTGTCAATGGCAAGGCCTACCAGGGGGGGGCGGCAGTGATCCTGGGAAAGAGCAGGGTTCCCTACCACCTGATTAAGCATCAGCACTATGTGCCTGCAGGAGATCATGATTTTGTAGTGACCTATGCCGATGTCGATCAGCGTCGGGTCTATACGCTCAACGGCATGCCGGCTGTGGACGAGTTTGCCCGTGCGATTGGAGAGACGCCGGAGTCGCTGAGCAACCGTAGTTATGGCAAATATCCACTGATCTATCAGGAGCGTGGAGAGTACTACGTACGTTCAATCCAGAAGGTGGAGGAGGATCGCTCCCTGACCTTCTATTGTGCGATAGAGGAGGGGGCACTGCTTGATCTGGGGCGGCATCAGTCTCCGAATCAAGTGTTGAAAGAGGATCTTGCACGATTACGGGAGAAGGCGGGAGAACTCTCCTTGATGCTGGTGTTTAGCTGTATACTCTGCAAATTGGAGCTGCAGGGGGATGACCATTGGGGAGCGCTGTTGCATGAGGCCTCACCCAATGTGATCGGATTTGATACCTACGGTGAACAGCTGAATGGCCTGCATATCAACCAAACCCTTGTGGCAATCGCCTTTGGAGCTATGGAATGAGTCTGACCCTACAACAGGCTGAAGAGAAGATTGCGGCACTGGAGCATACCAATGTGGTGCTCAAGGAGCGTCTGCGCGCCTATCAGGAGGATGAGGGGACAGAGCACTCCGTTGTGCGCAGCCATCTGGGGCAGTTGCAGCAGCAGTTGCAAGAGGTGCGGGAGCGTGAAGAGGAGTACAAGCAGCTGACCGACTCGTTGCGTGAGGCCAACTCCTATACCAAAAGTATTCTCGACTCCATTACCGAGGCGCTGTTTATTACCTCCAGTGAGGGTTTTATCGAACAGGTGAACCCGGCAGCAGGGCTCCTGCTTGGGTATGAGGTTGAAGAGATGATCGGCAAGAGTATTGCTGCGCTCTTTGTGGAGGAGGAGGCTGAAGGCGATGACTTCTTCTTCTCGGTGGATACCCCACTGGATCAATTGATCCGTACCGGCAAGGGGGAGAAGATCGAGCAACTGATGTTGGCGGCCGATGGCAGTGAGATTCCGGTGATGATCTCGGGTGAGGTGGCGCAACCGACCGAGCATGATCGCTATATCGTGGTGGCTGCGCAGGATATGCGTGAGCGCAAGCGGATGGAGGAGGAGGCGCAATACAACGCCTTCCAGTCCGGTGTGGCGGAGATGAGTACCACCATTCTGCATAATATCGGTAATGCGGTAACCGGGCTCTATGGCAGCTCCACCCGTATCATCAAGCAGGGTGAGAATATTCGCAAGGTCTCTTCCATGTTGCGTGAATCGGGCAAGAAGATTGTTCCCGAGCTGGAGAAGCTGGAGTGTACTGAAGGGAGTCTGATCAGCAATGTTCCGACGTTGCTGGACCGCTCCGGTGAGCTATTGGAGAAGATGATTGTTGAAGAGATCATCCCCAGTGCGGAGTCGATTGAGGAGGGGGTCAACCATATCTCCGAGATCATCCGCATCCAGAAGAGTTCTGCGGCGATGACCCACACCATGACCACCTTCCGTCTCAGTGAATTGATGCAGAACATCATGGTGATGCAGCAGGAGATGATGGACAAGGAGCATATTGCTATCGTGATGGATCTGGATCAGGTGCCGGGCAAGTTGCACCTGCCGCGTAATCAGCTGATCCAGCTGCTGCTCAATCTGCTGAAGAACAGTCGTGAGGCGGTACTGGAGCGGATGCAGAAGGAGTCTATGGAGGGACACATTGATGTGGTCGCCCGCAAGCTTGATGACAAGCAGTTCCAGCTCTGTGTGATCGATAATGGTTGCGGTATTCCTCCCGATAATCTGCCCAAACTCTTCAACCATGGTTTCACCACCAAGGTAGAGGGGAGTGGATTCGGTCTCCACTCTGCAGCCAACTTCATCAACAAGCTGGGGGGCAAGATGACGGTCGAGAGTGAGGGCATCAATCACGGTGCCAAGATCTGTTTCCGATTGCCGTTTCGAGTAGAGTAACTGCTCATGAGTGAGGAACTACACGACATCAATAATCGGGTACTGGTTATTGATGATGAGCGCTCCATTCTCGATATCTATCTTGAATTTCTTGCCCCGGAAATATCCGAGCTGGATGAGCTTTCGGAACTGATGGGGGAGGCTCCCAAGCCTGAACCGGGAGGTATTCAGGAGTTTGAGGTAACTACCGCGTTACAGGGTCAGGAGGCACTGGCCTGTGTACATCAGGCGCTGGATGCGGGGCGTCCTTATGCGGTGGCCTTTATTGATGTGCGCATGCCTCCGGGGTGGGATGGGGTGGAGACCGCTCGTCGTATTCGTGAGGTGGATGATGATATCCATGTGGTCTTTGTCACCGCCTATTCGGATCGCTCTGTCGATGAGATGCAGGAGATCCTGAAGAAGAATACGATGCTGCTGACCAAGCCATTCAATGGTGAAGGGGTGGTGCAAATGGCACGTACTCTCTGCATCAGCTGGACACGGGAGCGGCAGCGGGTTGAGGCGGAGAAGCAGTTGCGTTATCTCTCGCGCCAGCTGGAGTATCAGGCCAGCCATGACCAACTGACCGGGTTGGCCAACCGCCGTGCCTTCTTTCGTGCAGTGGATGAGTTGCTGGAGGAGCTGGAGCATAGCGATCGTGAGTATGCGCTGCTCTATCTCGATCTGGATCAATTCAAGGTGGTCAATGATACCTGTGGACACTATGCAGGGGATGAGATGTTGCAGGAACTTTCCAGTCTGTTGCAGACGATCATGGGGGAGCATGATCTGTTGGCCCGCCTGGGAGGAGATGAGTTTGGCATTCTCTCAACAGGACGAGACAATCACTCTGCGGAGATCTTTGGGGAGTCGATCATCCAGGTAATCAATGGGTATCGTTTCCATTTTGGTGATATGGAGTTTGCGATTGGGGCCAGTATTGGTATTGTCGCTTTCAATAGAACTCACCCCTACAACCGTCATGAGCTGGTGCAGTTTGCCGATATGGCCTGCTATGAATCAAAGGACCGGGGGCGTAACCAGCTTTTCTTCTACAATGATGAACATGGAGCGACCGAGCAGCGCTGTAACGAGATGGCGATTGTGGGTATGGTCAGCCGTGCCTTCAAGGAGAACCGTTTCCGCCTCTATGCGCAGCCGATTGTGCCGCTGACCGGTGTTCATTATGAACGGAAGGGGCAGGCTGTAGAGCACTATGAGGTGTTGATTCGAATGCTCAACCCGGATGGAGAGGTGGTCTCTCCAGATGTCTTTATCCCCGCCAGTGAGCATTATGGGTTGATGCCGCAGATGGATCGTTGGGTGCTGTCCAAGGTGTTTGAAACCCTGCAACGCAGGAAGCAGCAGCACCCGGATGCCTCACAGATTGCGCTGGGGGTCAATCTGTCGGGAATCTCGGTGATGGAAGAGGATCTCAATAGCTATATCTATGAGCGAATGAGCCACTATCAGATTGATCCAAACAGTGTCTATTTTGAGGTGACGGAGACGGCGGCGATTCATCGAATCAACAAGGCGAAGAACTTTATCGAGGAGATGAAGGAGCTGGGATTCCGTTTTGCTCTTGATGACTTTGGCTCTGGTATGGCCTCGTTCTCTTACTTGAAGTCACTGCCGGTTGATTACCTGAAGATTGATGGGCAGTTTGTGGTAGGGCTGGTAGAGAACCGGATTGATCGGGCGATGGTGGAGGCGATGCAGAGTGTATCGATGGTGATGGGGATGGAGTCGATTGCTGAGTTTGTAGAGGATGAGCGGGTACTCTCTGATCTGCACAAGATCGGTGTAAATTATGCACAAGGCTTCTTCTTCGATGAGCCGAAACCACTGGATGAGGTGCTGGGGATTGAGCCCTGACGTCAGGTAATTCGGCCACGCATCTCTACCGCTTCGGCAACCCGGTTGATGGCAAGCATGAAGGCGGCCGTGCGGTAGGAGAGCTCCCGCCTGGAGTGGGCCAGGGCGGCCATCTCATAGAAGCTGTCGACCAGTTTCTTCTCCAGCTTGCGGTTGATCTCCTCTGCCTCCCAGTAGTGGTGCTGCAGGTTCTGCACCCACTCGTAGTAGGAGACGATGACACCGCCCGCATTGGCGAGGATGTCGGGAATGACCGGAATATTCTTCTTCCACAGAATGTTATCGGCGGTTGGGGTGGTAGGGCCATTGGCCCCTTCGATGATCACCTTGCAGTTGAGGCAGTCGGCATTCATCTTGTGGATTACACCGCCCAGTGCGGCAGGGATCAGGAAGTCGCACTCCAGACAGAGCATCGCTTCATTGCTGATCGGCTCCCCCTGACTGGCGTTGTGAATACAGCCACTACCGCTGCAGTGCTCTACCAGTGCATGGACATCAATGCCGTTTGGATTGTAGATACCGCCGTTGGCATCACTCACCGCAATGATCTTGCAGCCATAGGCATAGAGGGTCTGTGCGGCCCAGCTCCCCACGTTGCCAAATCCCTGGATCACTACAGTGGCTCCCTCCAGCGGCATGTTGCGGTATTTGGCGGTCTCCCTGAGGGTAATGGATACCCCAACGCCGGTTGCCGCCTCACGCCCCTGTGAGCCGCCCAGACTGATGGGCTTGCCGGTAACGATGCCGGGGCTATAGCCATGGAGCTGACTATACTCATCCATGATCCAGGCCATGATCTGGGCATTGGTGTTGACGTCTGGTGCCGGGATGTCGGCATGGGTCCCAATGACCGGTTCAATGGCGCGAATAAAGGAGCGGGTCAGCTGTTCCAGCTCACGGGAGCTCAGCTCATTGGGGTCCACCTGAATGCCACCCTTGGCACCGCCAAAGGGGACATTGACCAGCGCGGTCTTGAAGGTCATCAGGGAGGCCAGTGCCCGCACCTCATCGGTATCGACCTGTGGGTGGAAACGCAGCCCTCCCTTGAAGGGGCCGCGTGCATCGTTGTGCTGGATACGGTAGCCACGCAGTACACGCAGTGAACCGTCGTCCTTGATCAATGGCAATTCAACGCTTAGTTCGCGATCTGGATATTTAAGCAGTGATGCAAGATTCTCATCCAGCCCCAGCTCACCGCTGGCGCGATCAAACTGGTCACAATAGGCCTTAAAATTGTTGATTTCCATCAGCGACTCCAGTGTTGAAAGGTTGTACCGGATAGTAGCACTTTCGATAGAAAAGTCTTGTTACTTTTTGGCTGGACGTGGTTTCGGGGTGAATAGCATGCAGGGACGCCCATCGGCCTGCAGTATCTCTGTGGATGGCATCTGTGAGGTCTTGATGCCATAGGCGCGGCAGCCGCGTGGGAAGGCCCGTTCCCAGGTGGTAAAGAAGTGTTGGCACTGAAAACAGTCGGGTTGTTTGCTCATGGTTATGAATAGTGAATCTGTATATGGTTCTGTGAGTCTATGCTCTGTTATCCTTATTCTAAACCGATGAACCAAGGGGATATAGGGGAGAAGTGTTTGTGACATTACGAGGCAAGCTCTATGCCGGATTTGGGGTGATGCTGCTGCTGTTGCTGGCGCAGAGTCTCTTTTCCGGTTACCTGTTCCGGGAGAGCCGGGACCTGGGAGAGTCGGTCAACCGGCAGCAGTTACCACAGGTGATGGAGGTAATTACCCTGCGGGAGCTGCTCTATCAGGCCCAGAGCAGTCTGAATGGATGGGTGCTCTCCGGGCAGCAACCGTTCCAGCAGCAGTACCGGCGGTATTGGGAAGGGATTGAGGCGAGACTGGAGCGCGTTGGGGATGATGTATTGAAGGGGCGGGTGGTGCAGTTGCGCCAGTTGCAGGATGAGGTGATGGCGCTGGCTCATACCCTGGAAAGTCTGCCTGCATCCCGTTTGATGCAGCAGGGGTTGATGCCACATATCGAGGAGATTCAGGAAGCAGCCCAACGTCTCACTTTTCTGGAGGAGCGGAGGGGGCAGGGAGAGAAGGATCCGATGCAGATACGGCGCAGTAATGCGCGGATCCATCTGCTGTCGACGTTGCAGCGCTCCTTTTCCGAGTCAGTTGCGGTGCTCAATACCGTTTTGCTGGATGGAGATCCGCTTGCTCAGGCACGCTTCACCAGGCTGTGGCGTGAGAATGAGGAGGTTTGGACTGCACTGAATGGTGTCAATCTGAACCAGCAACAGCTGGAGAGTCTGGAGCGTATTCGTGCAGTACGGGATCTCTTCCTGCGAGATGCTGCTGAGATCATCAAGATCCGCACGGGAGAGAAGTGGGATTTGGCGGCGTGGCGAGTCAGTCATGAGGTGTTGCCAGCGGTTGAGCAGGTGATTGCAAGCGTCAGCAAGTTGATCGAGGAGCGTACCCGTCAACTGAATGAGGGGTTCGTCTATCAATCCGAGATGATGGGGGATGGTACCCGACTGGTCTGGCTCTTCCTGTTGGTTGCATTGGTGGTGACGGCACTGACGGCACGTGCGGTGGTTGAAGGGGTGCGCCGACCGATCCAGAAGGTGGAGCAGGTCTTCAAGGATATCCACGACAAGATCTACCACACTCCGATTGAGGTGGAGAGCAATGATGAGATGGGGGCGTTGCTGGAGGCTCTGAAGGGAATGCGTGAACAGCTGCTTGCCGCAGAGGTGGAGGAGCAGGAGACCAAGAGTGTGTTGCAGAACCACAAGTTTGCACTCGATCAGGCGGCAATTGTCAGTGCGACCGGGCTGGATGGAAGGATCAACTACGTCAATCAGCGCATGCTGGACATCACCGGCTACAGGGAGGAGGAGTTGTTGGGACGGAGTCACCGCCTCTTCAAGTCCGATGTGCATGATGATGCCTTCTTTGAGCATCTGTGGAAGACCATCTCGGCCGGGTTGGTGTGGCGTGGGGAGATCTGTAACCAGACTTGTACCGGGCGCAAGATCTGGCTGGATACCACCATTGTTCCGTTCCTTGGTGAAGATCTGTTGCCGTTTCAGTATATGGCGATTCGCCATGATATTACCCTGATCAAGGAGTCGGAGCAGCGGATTCGTGAGGAGCAGGCGCGTACCATTGAGGCCAACAGCGAGCTGCAGCGTTCGATGCTACAGTTGCAGGAGGCGCAGCATCAACTGGTTGAGTCGGAGAAGATGGCCTCTCTGGGGGGGCTGGTGGCGGGCGTGGCGCATGAGGTGAACACCCCGTTGGGGATCAGTGTGACTGCAGCCTCCTTCCTCAAGGATCAGAGTGATCAGATCAGCGGGCTCTACGAGAAGCAGCAGATGAAGCGCTCCGATCTGGAGCAGTATATGAAGCGGGCATCGGAATCCTCCGGGATTGTGCTGGAGAATCTGAGACGGGCCAGTGCCTTGATCAAGAGCTTTAAGCAGGTGGCGGTGGATCAGTCCAGTAGTGAAGAGCGTCCGTTCCTGCTGGTGGAGTATATGCACGATATCCTGCGCAGCCTGCAGCCAAAGCTGAAGCGACTTTCCCACAAGATTGTGATTGAGGGGGACGAGGAGCTGGAGGTGGTGAGTGATCCGGGTGCCTTTGCGCAGGTGATCACCAATCTGGTGATGAATGCAGTGATTCATGGACTCGATGATGACAAGTCGGGCACCATCACCATGGAGGTGGAGGAGCAGGGAGGGGAGGTGACGTTAATTTTTGCCGATGACGGCAAAGGTGCCCCGGCCGATGTGGTTGAGCATATCTTTGAACCCTTCTTTACCACCCGCAGAGGTTCCGGGGGGAGTGGGTTGGGTCTCCATCTGGTCTATAATCTGGTAATTCAACGGCTTGGCGGTGAGATTCAGTGTCAAAGCACGGTTGGGGAGGGGATGCACTTTACCATCCGTTTCCCACAAAAGCGCCAGGATTCCATAGAGCAGTAGGGAAGTGGCACGATCATTGCTTTTCTCTTGTCGACTTGTGAAACAGAGATTTTTTGACAGGAGAAAAAGCCATGATGAGTCAAATGAGGGAAGATCTGCTGGAGGCCTTTGGTAACACCTATCAGCAGCTCTCCGCTGCGATGGAGCAGGGCGAGATGAAGCGTGCACGTCGTGCATTGGGTCGTCTGAAAGAGCTGAAACAGCGTCTGGTATCTGCCCGTGAGGAGGAGCAGCGCCGTTATCTGCATGTGGGTAGCGAAGATCGCAGTTGCCTGGTCTGTCGTGATGAGGATGGCGAATCTGTTGTGGTGCAGGTCTGGAATGGTTGTGAGGGGTGCGAAGTAACTCGCTTCCGCAATATGGAG
This sequence comes from uncultured Piscirickettsiaceae bacterium, assembly GCA_964344805.1. GTDB lineage: Bacteria > Pseudomonadota > Gammaproteobacteria > Thiopontia. The sequence goes on from CAYFOU010000001.1 coordinate 9,530, forward strand.
GCCGCCCAGCGCTCTCTGACTCACTCCGGTTATGTTGCCATGTCAATGATCTGACGCTGTACTGACTACCAGAGTTGTAGCGCCTCTGTACGCATCTGTTCAACGGTCTTTCCGGTTGCCGACTCCACGGCAGGTCGAGGCTGAAGTCCCTTGCGGAAGGTGAGCAGCCGTTTTCCCTTCAGCTTGGCTGGTGCCCCTTTGCCGGTTGCCGGATCTATATAGCGAGTGGTCATCCCCTTGGGACGGGGTAGTGGTTTCTTTGGCAGCCGCTCCAGTGCACCCTCCATAAAGCGTATCCACATCGGCAGGGCAGTGTGTCCGCCTGATTCATCCTTCCCCAGAGGATATGGCTGATCGTAGCCCACCCAGGTGACGGTCACCAGATCGGGATGGTAGCCGGCAAACCAGGTATCAACCGCACGGTTGGAGGTGCCGGTCTTGCCGCCAATATCCTTCCGTTTCAATTTACTTGCCTCTTGTGCAGTGCCCCACTGAACCACCTTCTTCATCATGCTGTCCATCAGGTAGTGAATCTGTGGATTGAGTATCTTTGGACGTCTCTTCACTTTGCACAGTTTGCACCCCTTCAGTGTGGTCCCCTTTACACGGTGAATCAGGTAGGGGGTAGCCAGTCGCCCACCGTTGGCAAACGGTGTATAGGCACGGGCCACCTCCAGCGGGGATGCAGGCAGGGTGCCTACCGCCAGTGTCAGATCCTGATGCTTCTTGACCCGTTTCTTCGGGAAGCCCAGTTTGTTGAGGTGGTTGAGTAGCGGTTTGAATCCGGTCTCCTGCAGCAGACGGATGGAGGTGAGGTTTCTGGAGTAGATCAGTCCATCCTCCAGCAGGGTGGGGCCATGGAAGCGGTGGCCAGAGTTGTTGGGTTTCCAGGGGGGGAAGTCGAGTGAGCCACGGAATACCAGCGGGGCGTCATTGATCAGGGTGGCTGCGGTTTTTCCCTGTCGCAGTGCTGTGGTGTAGAGCAGGGGCTTGATGGTGGAACCCATCTGGCGCATCGATTGGGTGACCCGGTTGAAAGGGGTCTTTTCAAATGAGGTGCCGCCACTGAGGGCAATAATGGCGCCATTGTGGGGGTTGAGTGCAACAATGGCACCCTGTACCGAATCGGGTCGCCTCGCTTTATCTTTATCCTCTTTCTCTTCGGGTAGCTCTTTTTGGCGGGCATTCACCTCTTTTACCGTTTTTCGTAATGCATTGATGGCATCGTGCTGTTCTGCCGGACGAATGGTGGTAGTAACGGTAATCCCCTGGGTGTAGGCGGATTCGCCCAGTATGCGTACCAGTTCGGCACGTACCATCTCGGCAGCATAGGGGGCACGGGTTTTCACTGGGGGGCGATGGAGTTTGGCCGTCAAGGGGGTATTGATTCCCTTCTTGTACTCCTCCTCGGTAATGTATTCGAGTAGCTTCATTCGCCCCAGTACATAGTCTCTCCGCTCCTTGGCGCGCTTTGGGTTACGGATTGGGTTGATGGTCGAGGGGGCCTTGGGGAGGGCTGCGATCATTGCCAGTTGTGGCAGGGTCGCCTTGTCTGGAGTGACACCATAGTAGGTTTGCAGTGCGGCACCGATGCCATAGGCACGATGTCCCAGAAAGACCTTGTTGAGGTAGAGAGTCAGAATCTCCTTCTTGTTGTAGGTCTCCTCGATACGCAGTGCGAGGAACAGCTCCTTGATTTTTCGCTCCCAGCTCTTCTCCCGGGTAAGGAAGAAGTTGCGGGCCATCTGCATGGTGATGGTGCTGCCCCCCTGCCGTTTCTCTCCGCTCAACAGATAGCTGATGGCGGCGCGAGTGATGCCGGTGGCATCAATACCGGGATGTTCAAAGTAGCGCTCATCCTCTGCTGAGAGGATGGCATCGATCATCGGCTGTGGAATCTCTTCATAGCTGAGCGGGATGCGTCGCTTCTCCCCAAATTCCGCCATCAGGGAACCATCCCTTGCCAGTACCCGCAGTGGGGTCTGCATGCGAATGTCTTCAATCTCTTCCTGAGTGGGGAGTGCAGGCAGAATCTTGTCGGTGATATAGAACCAGAGAATGCCGCCAGCGATCAGGGGGAGGGTGGAGAAGATGAGTAGCAGCAGGCGCAACATGGCGTCGTTGAGGAGGGATTACTCCTGTTCGTTCGGTTCCTGTGGGGGCTGCTCTTCAGCGGCCTGCCGTTCGGCCCGTTTCTTGGCACGTAGCTGTTTGGTCTGCTCCTGCAAGACCTTGCGTACGACACGGTCCTGATCTTCATCGTGCATATGGGAAAACTCCACAGCCACCTTCCATTTGCCGTAAGGATCATTGGTATCGGCCGGGAAGGCCTTGATGACGCGAGCGACGGAGCGGATGGCGACATGCTCCGGAATGAAGGTGATCTTGAGATCCAGCTGGGTATTGGGCATATGCTCGTCATCGCAGTAGATCAGTGCGCCACCACCACTGATATTGACCGGCATCTGCATCACGGCGGGCTCTCCCTCCTTGGAATTGAGTGCCTTCTGTACCTCCAGTTCGCGCAAGATGATATTGATCTTCTGGTTCATTAGCCCCAGCAGATGACCCATCTGCATATTATTGGAGGTGACTGCAGCAATTGCGTCCTGAATCTGTTTGTTCATCTTTACCGTTTCGGAGTCGACGGTGCCGGCAGTGGGAGGGTGGGACTTGATTTCGGTGGCCAGAGTGATCGCCTCCTGTTCATCGAGAGGACGGCTCTGTACCAATGCTTCAAGATCAATTCTGAAATGTTTGCGCTCTTCTGACATGGTCTCTCTCCTGCTAAACCATCATTTCTTAATCACAATCTCAACCCGGCGGTTGGCGGAACGTCCCAGTGGACTGTTGTTGTCGTCAATCGGGTCAATGTCTGCGTGCCCTTGAGCCTGCATGCGCCCAGCCAGTTCAGGGCTGTATTCGATCATCTTGTGTAGTACCGCAGTGGCACGCATGCTGGAGAGCTCCCAGTTGGAGGAGAACTCTTCATTGGAAATGGGGATGTTGTCGGTGTGGCCGATGATCTGGATGCGTCCATTCATCGGGGTGATTTCGGTAGCTATCTTCTTCAGGGTGCCGAAGATGGCGCGGTTGAGGTCGGCCTTGCCGGTGCGGAAGGCGGCCTTGTCCTTGAGGCGAATAAAGACGATATTCTGCTCACCGGCTACCTCGGCCTGTCGCAGGAAGGTCTCCAGCTTGAGGGCCTTCTTCAGTGTCTTGGTATCGTCTTCCACCTCTTTGGCCTTCTTGCTCTGGTCTTGATCGCTCTCACCATCCGATCCCGATTTCTTCGCCAGAATCTTCTTGGAGATGACATCGGTAGTCTCCTGGCGCACCACATCCTTGGTGGTCTTCTGGGTGACGTTGGGGGACCACTTGTCGGCGATAATGGAGGTGCCCATCGGGCGATTATGGGCGATCACCTCATTCTGTACACCAAAGGCCTTCTCCATACCGGCAACCACCTTCTTCATCTTCTTGGCATCAATGGTTGCAAAGGAGAGTAGTAGTACGAAGAAGCAGAGCAGTAGTGACATCAGGTCGCCAAAGGTTGCCAGCCATGCGGGCAACCCGGCGGGACACTTCTTTTCCGGTTCCGGTGCACCCACGTTTTACTCCTCGAACTCCGCACGTCTGCCAGAGGGGATGTAGTTGAGCAGAGAGGATTGAATCAGGCGTGGGTTGACCCCTTCTTGAATGCCTGCAATGCCTTCAATAATCAGTGCCTTCTGCAGGCGCTCCTCTTCGGTTCTCAGTTCGAGCTTCTTGGCGATCGGCAGTGCCATCAGGTTGGCCAGCAGGGCGCCGTAGAGGGTGGTCAGCAGCGCCACCGCCATTGCCGGACCGATGGCTGCGGGGTCACTCATGTTGGCCAGCATCTGTACCAGACCGATCAGGGTGCCAACCATGCCCAGTGCCGGGGCGAGATCGGCCCAGGAGCTGAAGAGTTTGTGGGCAATTTCGTGGCGTCCCAGTGTCAGCATCATCTCCGAGGTAAGCTGAGAGGAGACCACGTGGGCATCCTGACCATCTACACCCATCTGCAGACCCTGACGCAGGAACTCATTTTCGATGCTGTCCATCATCCCTTCCAGTGCCAGCAGCCCCTCCTTACGCACTACCTGGGCACATTCAACGATCTGGTTGATCAGGTCGATGTTCTGGGTCTCCTTGTAGAGAAATGCCTTGGCTGCGGTGCCCCAGGCCCCGAGGAATTGAGCCAGCGTGAACTGCATCATCACGGCTGCCAGTGATCCGCCCACAACAATCACCAGTGAAGGGGCGTTGATGAACATGCCTATTTCGCCGCCGAGCAAAATGGTGACGACCACCAGTACCCAGGCCAGAATGATTCCGACAAGACTTGCGAGATCCATAGTTTATTACTGTTTGATTGTGTGTTGTTCTAAGGGGCTGTTTTACCCCCCGGAATTGGTAGTATGGAGGGGTAGAATCAGTGTCCGCTAACTAAGTGTTGTGATACATTATCGGCATGTGGAATATGAAATCCAGTGATTTTCTCCCGATTTCATTCGACGCTTGTTCTTCCGTCTGTTGGAAGATATAGTTGTGCGGTATTAAACCTAATTAAGGAGTATTCATGCAGACAACACAGTCGGTTGCAGGTCAGGTGAGTGGCGATCTGTATGGAACCAGTGTGCAGGATCAATATCTAGTCTTCACACTGGGAGGGAAGCAGTATGGTGTGGATCTGATCAAGGTGCAGGAGATCAAGGAGTGGGAAGAGCCGACTCCAATGCCTGGGACCCCTTCCGAGGTGCGTGGTGTGCTCAATCTGCGTGGTGTGGTGGTCCCTATTGTCGATATGCGGCTCCGTTTCAACATGGATGAGGCAGAGTTTACCCGTGAAACCGTCATTATTGTTACCCTGATCCGTGGGCGGGCCATTGGGCTGGTAGTAGATTCGGTTTCCGATGTGATCTCATTGACTGAAGGGCAGTTCAAGAATGCCCCTGCGGTAGACGGGTTTGATGACCACCATATGAAGGGTATTGCGGCACTGGAGAGTGGCATGGTAATTCTGCTCAATGCGGATGAGTTGCTTTCTGCGGAGGCCTTGCAGGTATAGCCAGATACCCAAGATTTTATATAGAATAGGAACACTGAATTGGACAGTGTTTGAGGATAGAGAAGAGCACAAATCTCACATAACCATGGAGTAAGAGAAGAGAGATGGCAAAGATACTGATTGTGGATGATTCGGTCTCGATGAGACAGATGGTAACTTTTACCCTAGAAGGGGTCGGGCATGAAGTGGACCAGGCTGAAGATGGGGTAGAAGCACTGAAGATGGCGAAGAGCAAGCAGTATGAGATGGTGCTGACTGATGTCAATATGCCCAATATGGATGGCATTGAGATGACTCGCCAGATGCGTCAGGTGGATGGTTATCAGTTCCTGCCCATCCTGACGCTGACCACTGAGGCGGCGGATGACAAGAAGATGGCTGGACGTGATGCCGGTGCGACTGGGTGGATCGTGAAGCCATTCAGTCCGGACAAGCTGTTGGCGACCGTCAACAAGCTACTTGGATAGTCGATGAAGCAGCCGGCAGCATATGCTGGTTTTTAGATTGGCGCTGGATTGATTAGGAGATCGTAGATGGCGATTGATATGGAGCAGTTTCGGCAGGTCTACCTGGAAGAGAGTTTCGAGGGGCTTGAGATCATGGAGTCCGGACTGTTGGAGCTGGATCCTGGTAAAGCCGATTCAGAAGAGATCAATACGATCTTCCGTGCCGCGCATTCCATTAAAGGTGGCAGTGCCACCTTCGGTTTTGAAGAGGTCACCAGCTTCACCCATGTGATGGAGACGCTGCTGGACCAGATGCGCTCCGAAGAGCGTGATGTGACCCCTGAAACCGTGGATCTGTTACTGCGTTCGGTAGATTGCCTGCACGGGATGTTTGTGGACCTGAAGGCAGGAGACCCTATTGATCAAGCGCGTGTCGATCAGGTTCATGCAGAGCTGGAGCAGGTGCTGGGGGCAGATCCGACAGCTGCCACAGCCGTACCTGCAGCAGCCGGAGGCGGGCAGCAGGCGCTGTCTGAAGGGTGGGAGATTCTCTTTGTCCCCTATTCCGGAATGTTGAAGACAGGTAATGAGCCACTGCGCATTTTCCGTGCCCTGCGTGAATTGGGTGAGTTGGAGGTGACGGTAGAGCGTGATGCGGTCCCTGTGCTGGCGGATATTCAGCCAGAGGATTGTGCCTTGGGGTGGCGTCTGGTTCTGAAGGGAGATGCCAGTCATGAAGAGGTGGCTGAAGTCTTTGAATGGGTGGAGGATGATTGTGATCTGACGATTAATCCGATTACTGCGCCTTCGGCGTCTGCGACAGCCCCGGCAGAACCTGCTGTAGCTGTGGCGCCTGCCGCTCCAGTAGCAGCCAGTGCACCACAGGAGCCTGCTGCCCCGCGTCAGCAACAGGGGGCAGGCACCACCCGCAAAAAGGGTGGTGGTGGCAAACAGCAGAGTTCTTCGATTCGTGTTGCGATCGAGAAGGTCGATGCACTGGTTGACATGATTGGTGAGCTGGTTATTACCCAGTCGATGTTGAGCCAGATCGGTGAGAACTTCTCGGTCGATATGATTGAGCGGATGAGAGAGGGGTTGGCGCAATTGGAGCGCAATACCCGTGAGCTGCAAGAGAGTGTGATGCAGATTCGTATGCTGCCGATCAGTTTTGCCTTCAACCGTTTTCCACGTGTGGTCCATGATTTGAGCCAGACCTTGGGCAAAAAGGTTGAATTGGTGGTCAGTGGTGAGGGAACCGAGCTCGACAAGACGGTTCTGGAACAGATTGGTGATCCGCTGGTTCATCTGGTGCGTAACTCCATTGATCACGGTATTGAATCTCCTCAGGATCGTATTGCCAAGGGCAAACCTGAAGTGGGTACCGTTAATCTGAATGCCTACCATCAGGGCGGTAACATTGTGATTGAGGTGTCGGATGATGGTGCCGGCCTGAACAAGCAGGCGATTATCGACAAGGCGATAGAGAAGGGAGTGATTGATGGTAATGAGGATGTATCAGATGCCGATGCATTTGACCTGCTGTTCCGTCCGGGCTTCTCTACAGCGAAAGAGGTTACCGATGTTTCGGGTCGTGGCGTAGGGATGGATGTGGTACGCAGGAATGTGCGTACTCTGGGAGGGAATGTTGAGGTTACCTCGACACCCGGTGTAGGCTCGACCTTTACGGTACGTCTGCCACTTACTCTGGCGATTCTGGATGGGCAGCTGTTGCGTATCGGCAATGAGATCTTCATTATTCCGCTGGTCTCAATCGTTGAATCCATTCAGGTCAATATGGAACACGTCAACTCCATTGCCCATCAGGCCGAGGTCTATCAGCTGCGTGAAGAGTATCTGCCCATTGTGCGTCTGCATGATCGTCTGCAATTGGACAGTGGAAATACAAATCTGGAAGACGGGCTGCTGGTTGTGGTCGAGGCTGACGGCAAACGTGCCGCATTGATGGTCGATGACCTGTTGGGACAGCAGCAGGTGGTGATCAAGAGTCTGGAGACCAACTTCCACAAGATGATGGGATTGTCTGGTGCCACGATTCTGGGGGACGGTACGGTTGCCCTGATTCTGGATGTTGCTGAATTAATGAATGATAGCGTCGTCAATGCCGCTGCCCAGAGCTTTGGCAAATCAAGCGGGCAGGATAGTACGAATCGACACAATGGCCCTGTGATTCACTGATGCGCAGGATTGCGGTTGTTAACCAGAAGGGTGGGGTAGGCAAGACCACCCTGACTGGAAATCTCGCCTATGCGCTCTCCAGAATGGGGAAGCGGGTTCTGTTGATCGATATGGATCCGCAGTCTCATCTCGCCGCCAGTCTGGGTATTGTCGAGCGTGGGCTCACCGGCATGGACCGGGTGTTGATGCATCAGGAGCAGTTGGAGGATCATGCGATTCTGGTGCGCGATAATCTCAATCTGATTCCGGCTGGAAGCCAGTTGGGGGGGCTGGAGAAGGAGAGCGAGTCTGCCTCCGGTGGGCTGCTGAAAGAGGCCTTGGAGCGCTCCAGAATCCAGAGTGATTTTGTGTTGATTGATGCCCCTCCCTCCTCGGGTGTGCTGGTGGTCAATATTCTCTATGCGGCAGAAGAGGTGCTGATTCCCGTTACCGGAGACTATCTCGGACTGCAAGGGCTCTCCTATCTGATTGGTACCTTGAAGAATTTTGAGAAGTCACTGGATCATCAGCTCCAGCGTTGGCTGGTAATGTCTCGCTACCATAAGCGACGCCGTCTGGCACGCGAGGTGAGAGATAAAGTGCAGGGGTATTTTCCGGGGGAGCTGTTGAAAACCCCGATTCGGGAGTGTGATGCATTGGCGGAGGCTCCCGGTTTTGGTAAAAGTGTGATGGAGTACCGTTGGCATGCGGCGGGTTCCAGAGATTTCAAATCATTGGCAAAAGATTTACTTCAGGGGCGGACGGTCTAACGGTTCCGGCTCACAACTGTTCAGGAGATCTGTATGGGTAACAGCGATATGATTGGGCATGATCCACTGGCATGGATCAAGGAAGAGTCTACTGCAGAGCGTTCAGCCGAAGCGCGTGTGGAAGAAGCTGCCCCAGCTCCTGTTCCATCAACGCCTGAACCGGTAGCAGCAGAACCGGCTGCGGCTCCTGTTCAACCGCCTCCTCAAGAGGAGCCTGTCGTACAACAGCAGGCACCGATAATGGAGCAGCAGGCAGAACCAGAGCCCGCTCCAGTGGCAGTTGCCCCGGCAGCGGTAGAAGAAGATAGTGGGCAGATTGTGATGGAGTTGGGGGAGCAGCTGGCGATTGCAACCGTGGCCAAGGTCAGGGCTGGCTGGATGGACAAGATTGCCTCCGGTGTTCAGGTGCCCGTGGTGCTGGATGGTGGCAAGGTACAGAGTATTGATACTGCGGGTCTGCAGCTGGTGATCTCGTTGATCCGGGAGCTGGGTGAAGGGGGCGTCTCATGGCGTTGGGGGGAACGTTCAGAGACCTTGCAGAGCAGTGTGGAGCAGTTGGGGCTAAATGAATTGATGGCACTGTAGGCTCCACCCGATAGAGGCAAAGACCGTATATGGATCAGCTGGAAAACGATACAAATGATCTGCACTCCCTGGGGTGGAAGGAGTTACAGGACACCATATTGACCCTGAATCTTGCGGTGGCGCAGATTGAGATGTCAATGAAGGATGGAGACCATTCAGTATCAACGCTGATTGACTCGTTTACTACGCTCTCCGGTTGCGTGCAGGTGATCGATAGTGCCAGTTCGGAGATCCCTGATCGACCCACCGTAGAGACCGACTGTCGTACTATCCGTGAGACGGTACAGACCAATGTCGATCTGGTTGCAGAGAAGATTGCTGCAGCGATTGTCGCCTTCCAGTTCTATGACAAGCTGACCCAGCGTCTCTCTCATGTAAGCAGTAGCCTCAGCGAGCTGACCAAGATCGTCTCGGATCAAGAGCAGATTGCCTCTCATGAGGATTGGCACACCTTGCGAGAGCAGCTGCGCAAGACCTACAGCATGGTGGATGAGGCAAGTATGTTCGAGGCCATTATGCGTGGTGAAGATATCGAGAGTGCCATTCGTATCGCCAGTTCCAATAAAGAGCGGCCAGCTGATGAGAAAGACAATACCGGAGAGGTAGACCTTTTCTGAAAAACCTAGTATTTTATAAAGATCTTTAGGGATGCCGTTAAAATTAATAAGAATGGCCTGATAATAAATAAAGATGGAGGGGAGCTAAGCCATGCATTCATTGTTAAGGGATCTGTCGATTGCCAAACGTATCGCCTTGGCCTTTGGTCTGATTCTGTTGCTTGCAGGGACTGGTGGGGGGCTGGTGCTGATCAACATGAATCAGCTCAGTGATCAATTGACTGCAATTGTCAGTAATTACAACGTCAAAATCCAGCTTGCCAGCGAGATTCGCGATGAGGGGCGCAAACGCGCTGAAGCGATTCGCAATATGTTGTTGACAAGTGATGAAGACCAACTGGATACCTATAAAATAGAGTTTGATGACTCAGTGAAGCGGTATACCGCGTTGATTCTGGATCTGGTTGATCGGGTTGAAGACGAGGAAGAGAAGGCGATGATGGATCAGGTTCGCAAGAACTCTGCCGCCACCTTCCCGGTGATGAATGTGATGATGCAGAACATCATGGACGGGTTTGGGGAAGACTCGATTGAGACGCTGCAGACCGAGGGGGCGGCATTGCAGACAGCACTGCTCGATTCCCTGAACCGTTTTGTGAAGCTGGAGAAGGAGCGCATTGATCAGGCCAGTGCAGAGGCGGAGCAGGTTGCACAGAACGCACTGTTTGTGGTGATTGTGGCCAGTGTGGCCATCTTCTTCTTTATTCTGGTTGTCTGGTATTTCCTTTCCCGCTCCATGAGTGAACCGCTGAAGGGGATTGTGGGGCTGATGGATACCCTGCGTGAACATGGAGACTTTTCAGTGCGCTGTCGCTCTTACGGCAAGAGTGAGCTGGGGCAGATGGCGACGGGCTTCAATGAGTTGATGGATTCCCTGCAGAAGACCATTGATGCGATTCGTCAAGGAATGCGAGAGGTTGCTGATGGTAAACTGAGCGCCCAGATTGAAACTGATGCCAAGGGAGATCTGGCAGAGTTGAGAGACAGCATCAACCGTACCGTAGAAGGGGTCAATGAGACGGTTAATGGCATCCGTGAGGTGATGCAGAATGTGGCTCTGGGTAACTTTGATCGCACGGTTGAGACCGATGATGCCAAGGGAGACCTGGCGGATCTGGCGGCCAATATCAATGAGAGTATCAGCAGCCTCAACAGTGCGATTCGCAGCATTGATGGGGTGATGAGTGCGGTCGCTCAGGGAGACTTCTCTGCGCGTGTCGAGGTTGCATTGTCAGGAGACCTTGCCGGGTTGAGAAGACACCTCAATTCATCACTGGATGCATTGAGTGGAGCGATTGATGATTCGATGCAGGTGGCGATTGAGCAGTCCAAGGGTGATCTCACCTCCAGGGTATCGGGTGACCATGCGGGGCAGTTGGGGGTACTCAAGGATGCGATCAATGCCTCTCAGGAGAAGGTCTCCGGGGCGATTGGAGAGATTGCCAGATCCTCTGTTGCGGTCTCCAAGGCGAGTGACCAGATCTATAGTACCAGTGCTGACCTCAGTCAGCGCACTCAGGAGCAGGCGGCCTCCATTGAGGAGACTGCAGCCAGCATGGAGGAGATGACCGCTTCGGTGAAGCAGAACTCCGACAATGCAGGTCAGGCAGACCAGCTGGCCTCTAATGCACGTGATCTGGCGGAAGATGGTGGTGCAGTGATGTCTCGTGCCACCAGTGCGATGAACGCAATCTCTGAATCCAGTCAGAAGATCTCCGATATTATTGCGGTGATTGATGGTATCGCCTTCCAGACCAATCTGCTGGCGCTTAATGCGGCAGTAGAGGCGGCTCGTGCTGGTGAGCAGGGACGCGGCTTTGCGGTGGTTGCCGGCGAGGTACGTACTCTGGCGCAGCGCAGTGCCGATGCTGCAAAGGAGATCTCTACCCTGATTGCAGATAGTGCCGACAAGGTTAAGGAGGGGGCCGGACTGGTTGATGAGGCTGGGCACTCCCTGACCGAGATCGTTCACAGTATCAAGAAGGTGAGCGATATTGTGGCCGAGATTGCCGCAGCCAGTGCCGAGCAGACTGCTGGTATTGAGCAGGTCAATCGTGCAATCACTCAGATGGAGCGCTCTACACAAGATACAGTTGAGCTGGTGGAGCGCACCGCTGCAGCCAGCGAGTCGATGAGCAAACAGGCCGATGGCATGAAGGGGTTGGTCTCATTCTTCAAGGTGGATGGTGTTGAAATTGGTGCCGGAAGTGGAGCGTCATACACTCCAGCTCCGGTTATAACCGAGAGTATGCCGGCAGCCGTTGATCCTGAGCCTGTTGAGGCGGCTACTCCGGCTCCAGTGGCATCTGCTGCAGAGAAGAGGTACCCTAAATCTCCAAACCATGCAGATGCAGAGTGGGCCGAATTCTAGCGCTCTTGTATTGATGGGATTGATGGGAGAACAGGGCACTTTGTTGCCCTGTTCTCTTTTATATGGGAAAAGTGCTGATCTATCTGGTTTACAGGGGGAGTTGCGGTAATATCTGGAGATTATGGTCAATCACTCCCCCCTTTCACTGCTCAATACCGCTCGTTTAAGTGAATTTACCTCTCGGGAGGTTGCAGGGGAAGAGTGTGATGCCTTGCTAAGACAGTTGTTGGAAGCACAGCGGGCAGTGACCCTCTTTATCGATTGCGAGCATAGTGAGCAGGTCCAGCAGCTTTCTCAGGTAAGTGCGTTTAACCCTGAAAGGGAACAGCTGATGCTGGCCTCTACGGATGATCCACTCTTTAATCAACAGGCGGCAGAGTGGGGAGTAATTCTGCTCTCCCGGTTGGATGAAGGCATCCTCCAGGTCCATCTGGAGGTAAAGAGGGTGGATGAGAGTGGCATGCTTTGCACGCTACCCGGGATTCTGCTTCTGGTGCAGCGCAGACAGGCAAGGCGGGTCAAGGCTGCAGTGGATATAGGTTACAGGCACCCCCTGTTTAGCCAATGGGATGACGTGGAAGTTTCTGTAGCAGATATTAGTGACCTGGGAATCGGTCTGCGTATCCATGGTGCCACACTGCCCTATCTTCAGCAGGAGGCGTTGCTGGAGCCAGGGCAGTTGCTGATTGAGGGGGGAGGGCAGTGTGAGGTAGGAGTTCAGATCAAGGAGATGAACTGGAAGCTGGAGGAGGATGGCTCCCACACCCTGTTTTTGGGGGGGAGTTTTGTTGGACTTTCAGCAGCCTCTGGTGCGCTGATTCGACAGTATATATTCCGCAGAGAGCAGTTGGGTGGACGATAATCCAGATATTTGGTGGCCCTTGCCGATGCAGAGGATGCGACTTTAACGGGGAGACGTTGCGTCATTTTATTGTCACTTTATATGCCTCTGGAATATGGCTGTTTTCTTTGTAATTTATTGATACTAAAATGAAATAATGAGTGGTATGCTATTTGCTTTCAAGGCGATATAGGTAGTTTGTGTCTCGCTTTCCGTCACTGCAGATGGGGCATGATGATTCAGGGTGAGGCCAATTAAGAATTAGGTAACTGTAACGAAATGGATGACCTGCTTTCACAAGCTGAAGTAGATGCCCTCCTGATGGGAATGGACGGGGGAGATGTCGAGACCGATACCGGTATGGGGTTCGAGCTTGATGGGGATGTCTCCGCCTTTGATTTCACCACTCAGGAACGCATCATCCGCGGTCGAATGCCGACACTGGAGATGATTGCGGAGCGTTTTGCACGAAATCATCGTATTACCCTGTTCAACCTGTTGAGGAAGACGGTAGAAATTGGTGTTGTCGGTATCAATGTGGTCAAGTTCAGTGAATATCTGCGCAATCTTTTTCTTCCAACCAGCCTCAATCTGGTCAAGATGCACCCATTCCGGGGGACTGCACTGGTCACTTATGATCCCAAGCTTGTTTTCTCTGCGGTAGATTATTACTTTGGTGGTTTGGGCAAGTTTGCCTTCCGTATTGAAGGGCGTGAATTTACTGTGGTGGAGAACCGGGTCATCAACATCATGCTGGAGCGTTTCTTTCAGGATATGGGGCCAGCCTGGGAGATGGTAGAGAGCATCGAGTTTGAGGCAGTGGGACACGAGGTGAATCCCCAGTTTGCCAATATTGTGGGTCCAACTGATCCGGTTGTAGTGATGGAGATGAGTGTTGACCTTGAAGGGGTTGGGGGAGAAATCCATATGGTGATCCCCTATTCAATGCTCGATCCGGTGCGTGAGAAGCTGGAGTCGGGAACCCAGACGGAAGGGGATCTGGATGACCGCTGGCTGCAGGCATTGCATCAGGAGGTGGAGGCGATCAAGGTGGATGTCTCCTGTGAATTGACCGAAGTGGGTATGAAGGTCAGTGATGTGGTCAATATGGAGGCAGGAGACATCATTCCGATTGAGATGCCGGAAAATGTACTGCTGCGGGTTGAGGATGTCCCGGTGCTGCGTGGGCAGCTCGGTACCCATGATGGCTGCAAGGCGATTCGGGTGACTGAAGGGGTAGAGCTTCCAGAACTGGTGCTGGGCATCAACAAAAACAAGAAGAGAGCTGAAGAGACCGCTGCGTTGGAAGTGGCTGCTGCAAGGTAATCAATGTGACTGAATATGCAGATGTAATGGATAGGGTAGAGCGATGAGTGAAGAAGACGATTTGGGCATGGGTGATGATTGGGGTGATGCGCTGGCAGAACAGGCTGCGGACGGTGAAGATGCCTTTGGTGCCGCTGAAATGGAAGACTTCACCGGTGGTGAAGGAGGGGGGGATGAGATCAATCTCGATGTGGTACTGGACGTTCCGGTTACCCTGTCGATGGAGGTGGGCTCAACGATGATTACCATCCGCAACCTGTTACAGTTGACGCAGGGATCGGTAGTGGAGCTGGATCGTCTGGCGGGTGAAACACTGGATATCAAGGCCAACGGTACCCTGATTGCCCATGGAGAGGTGGTTGTAGTGAATGAGAAGTTTGGTATTCGTGTGCTGGATGTGACCACGCCGGAAGAACGTATTCGCCGGATCAAGCAGTAAGTGTAGATAATGAAGCTGGAAGAGAGTGCGCAGAGTGTAGAGCTGATTAACCAGCCGTTGGGGATGGGGCAACTGTTCCAGACCTTCTTCAGTCTGTTGCTGGTGATTCTGCTGATCATCGGTATAGCGTGGATTTTGCGCCGCAGTGGCCGTTTTGGTACTGCGCTGGGTGGGCAGTTGCGGGCTATTGGCGGTCTCTCGCTGGGAGGGCGTGACCGCATCTTGCTGGTGGATGCGGGGGGAACCCATATCCTGCTGGGAATCTCCCCGGCGGGTATTCGTACCTTGTATGTCTTTCCGGAACCGCTGGAGTTGGGAGAGGAGTATAATGGTGGGGCGCCGCCCCCATTCTCGGCCGCATTGCAGAAAATTCTGAAAAATCAGAATCAAAACCATGAATAGTCGTCATTATTTAGCAAGCAGGTTTATCCTGCTGCTTTTCGTTCTGCTGGCACCGGTTACCGCCTCGGCTGCGGGTATTCCTGCAATTACTCTGAGTGAAGATGGTGGAACCTACAGCCTCAGCCTGCAGATCCTGATTCTGATGACGCTGCTGACCCTGTTGCCGGCAGCCTTCATGACCATGACTTCATTCCTGCGTATCATCATTGTTCTGGCGCTGTTGCGGCAGGCGATGGGAACGATGCAGAGTCCAAGCAACCAGATTCTGATCGGTTTGGCGATGTTCATGACCTTCTTCATCATGACCCCGATCTTCAACCAGGCCTATAATGATGCAGTGGTCCCGTTGATGGAGGATGAGATCAATATGCAGACCGCGCTGGAGAAGGCCTCGATTCCATTTCGAAGCTTCATGCTGCGACAGGTTCGTGAGGATGATCTCGCCTTCTTTGGTGAGCTTTCAGGGGCGGAGCCGTTTGAGGATGAGGCATCGGTGCCGTTCTCCATCCTGCTTCCATCCTATTTGACCAGTGAGTTGAAAACCGCCTTTCAGATCGGATTCCTGATCTTTATTCCTTTTCTGATTATCGATATTGTGGTGGCCAGCCTGCTGATGTCGATGGGTATGATGATGCTCTCCCCGATGATCATCTCGCTACCGTTCAAGATCATGCTGTTTGTGATGGTGGATGGGTGGACCCTGGTGTTGGGTACGCTGGCCTCCAGTTTCCTGGTTCAGTAGTGGAGAGAATAGAAGATGACTCCTGAAACGATTATCACCATAGGACAGCAGGCGATGGAGATGGCGGCGATGCTGGCGGCTCCTCTATTGATTGCATCACTGGCGATTGGTCTGTTGATCGGTATTTTTCAGGCAGCAACCCAGATCAATGAGATGACGCTCAGCTTCATCCCCAAACTGGTGGTGATCATGGCGGTATTGATGGTGGCTGGTAACTGGATGCTGATCAGCATGATCGACTTCACTCGACGACTCTATCAGAGTATCCCTTACATTATCGGGTAGAGCATGACGGTAACGGCGGAACAGTTGACTGGATGGCTCGCCTTTTACCTCTGGCCCTTTATAAGAGTGAGTGGAGTGCTGGTGGTCGCTCCGGTATTCTCAACCCGAACGGTACCGATGCAGCTACGTCTCTTTGCGGCACTGGTGATCACACTGGTGTTGGCGCCCACTCTGCCCAGAATGCCGCTGCTGGATCCGTTTACACTGGCTGGTATGCTGCAGATTGCCAACCAGTTCATGATTGGATTGGCCATCGGGTTTGTGCTGCATATGATCTTTGCCGCCTTTACCATTGCTGCACAGACCATGGGGACCTCGATGGGGCTTGGTTTTGCGATGGCCGTGGACCCCAATAATGGTGTGCAGGTGCCGGTATTGGGGCAGTTCTATGTGCTGTTTGCAACGCTGATCTTTATTGCCTTGAACGGCCATTTGATGATTATCGATACCATGAGAGAGAGCTTTATCTATATGCCGGTGAATCATATGCCGCTCTCTGCTGATGCAATCTGGTCGGTAGCGACCTGGTCCAGCATGATTTTCTCGTGGGGGGTAAAGATTGCGTTGCCGATTGTGGTGACGCTGTTGCTGATCAATATTTCGTTTGGTGTGGTCACCCGTGCAGCCCCTCAGCTCAATATCTTTGCGGTCGGTTTTCCTGTCTCCATTATGGTCGGGTTCTGGTTGATTGTGGTTTCGTTCCCCAGTGTTCCAACCCGAGTGGCTGAACTGATGGAGAGCGCCTTCTCTGCGGTGCATGCGTTCCGCTTGGTGGGTGGATAACGGAGTAGGGGATGGCAGAGAACCAGGACGGTACCGAGAAGACGGAAGAGCCCACGGAGAAGCGACTCAGGGAGTCGCGTGAGAAGGGGCAGATCCCCCGTTCAAGAGACCTCAATACCTTTGTCATGCTGATCATGTCGGCGGTCTGTTTTCTGACGCTTGGGGCGGAGATGGTCAAACAGATCATGGCAGGGTTGGAACGTGGCCTGCAGCCTGGGCGTCTCTACTTCTATGATGAGAGTGCGATGATGGGGCTCTTTGTAGATCTCTTTATCGAAGGTTTCTGGCTGATGATCCCCTTTATTGCGGTGATGGTGATCTCGGCACTGGCTGCTCCGATCCTGATGGGGGGGTGGTCCTTCAGCACCAAGGCGATCGGCTTCAAGATCAGCAAATTGAATCCCATCAAGGGAATTGCCCGCATGTTTTCACTGAAGACGCTGGTTGAACTGCTGAAGACTTTGGCCAAATTTGTGTTGGTGATGTCGGTTGCTACCGGGTTGCTCTGGTCACAGATGGATCTCTTTCTTGGACTGGGGGAGGAGCCACTCAATCAGGCCATTATCCATGCGGGGAGCACCATTGCCTGGTTCTTCCTGATTCTCTCCTTCACCCTGTTTGTTGTGGTTGCTATTGATGTGCCGTTCCAGCTGTGGGACCACAACCGGCAGTTGAAGATGACCATGCAAGAGGTGAAAGATGAGATGAAAGAGACTCAGGGACGCCCTGAGGTGAAGCAGCAGATTCGCCGCAGACAGCAGGAGGTGGCGATGAACCGGATGATGCAGGATGTGCCGGAGGCTGATGTGGTGGTCACCAACCCGACCCACTTTGCGGTGGCGCTGAAATATGATCAGGATTCGATGGGGGCACCGAGGGTGGTGGCGAAGGGGGCTGATCTGGTGGCGACCCAGATCCGTACACTGGCCCAATCCAGTGAGATCACCATGATCTCGGCGCCACCACTGGCGCGTGCGCTCTACTTCTCTGCCGAGGTGGGAGAGGAGATTCCGCAAGGGCTCTATATGGCGATTGCGCAGTTGCTGGCCCATGTCTACCAGCTGGATCAGAAAGTGGGGAATGCCGATCGAGTGCTGGATGATCTACCGATTCCAGATGAGTACCGACTGGATGCCGAGGGTAACCCGGAACTGCCTGCACCGGAGCCAATGGTTTAAAGGCACCTCTAAAAATGCCCTTTTCCAGCAATTACTTTGTCAGCTCCGTACTCGAATCCTCATGTACTCGCATGTACACTGCGGTAGGCGTAAACGCCCGCAAGACGAGGCTCCGTGCGGTGCTTCCTCGTACTTGCAGCAAAATGTCTATTTTTAGAGATACCTTTAATAAAAACGGTGCACAGCAGAATATAGTGAAAGCAGCTATTGAACTCAGTAAAATAAGTATATGAATTTTGAGTTAGTTAACAAGA
Organism: uncultured Piscirickettsiaceae bacterium; assembly: GCA_964344805.1. Taxonomy (GTDB): domain Bacteria; phylum Pseudomonadota; class Gammaproteobacteria; genus Thiopontia. The sequence goes on from CAYFOU010000001.1 coordinate 27,836, forward strand.
TAATGAAGCAGGGGTTGGGTGCCCCCATATTGCTGGTAATGATCATGTCGATGTTGATCATTCCGCTCGCCCCGTGGGCGCTGGATATCTTCTTTACCTTCAATATTGCACTGGCGCTGATTATTCTGATGACCGCCGTCTATGCGATGCGGCCGCTCGATTTCTCGGTCTTTCCCACCATTATTTTGGTCTCCACCCTGTTGCGACTGGCGCTCAATGTTGCCTCTACCCGTGTCATTCTGATGGAGGGGCATGCAGGTGGGGCAGCAGCAGGACATGTGATCGAGGCCTTTGGCAGCTTCGTGATTGGTGGCAACTTCGCGGTTGGTCTGGTGGTCTTCATGATTCTGGTGATCATCAACTTTGTGGTGATTACCAAGGGTGCCGGGCGTGTCTCCGAGGTGAGTGCCCGCTTCACTCTGGATGCGATGCCGGGCAAGCAGATGGCGATTGATGCAGATCTCAATGCGGGCATTATTGATCAGGACCAGGCGCGTCAGCGGCGTGAAGATGTGGCGGCCGAGGCGGATTTCTACGGCTCGATGGATGGTGCCAGCAAGTTTGTACGTGGTGATGCCGTTGCCGGTATTCTGATCCTCTTTATCAATATCATTGGTGGTTTTGTCATCGGCATGGCGCAGCATGATCTGACGGCGGCGCAGGCGGCAGAGAACTACATCATCCTGACGGTAGGGGATGGTCTGGTGGCACAGATTCCGGCACTGGTACTTTCCACTGCGACTGCGATTGTGGTGACCCGTGTATCTGATTCGATTGATCTCGGTGGTCAGGTCTTTGGGCAGATGTTTGCCAAGCCCCAGACCCTCTTCGTCTCCGGCGGGATTATCGGAATGTTAGGTGTCATTCCGGGAATGCCCAACCTCGCCTTTCTGACACTGGCATCGATTCTGGGGGGAGCGGGCTGGATGGTCTCCAGAAAAGCGGTTGAAGAGGAGCAGGCGGCCGCCACTGCGGCAGCGATGGAGCAGGCGGAAGAGGAGGAGGTGCCTCGTGAGCGTGATGTGGGTTGGGATGATGTGGAGACCGTGGATCCATTGACGCTGGAGGTGGGCTATCGCCTGATTCCGCTGGTGGATACCAATCAGGGGGGAGAGTTGATTGAGCGCATCAAGGGGGTGCGCAGAAAACTCTCCAAGGAGCTGGGTTTTCTGGTCCATCCGGTGCATATCAAGGATAACCTCGATCTCTCCCCCAATACCTATCGGGCGCTGTTGATGGGGGTGCCTGTCGGTGAGGGAGATCTGCAGCCGGAACACTATCTGGCGATCAACCCGGGGCAGGTGTTTGGTGAGTTGGAGGGGACCCCGACGGTTGATCCCACCTTTGGCATGGAGGCGGTCTGGATTGACAGTGACCATCAGGAACATGCGCAATCGATGGGGTATACCGTAGTGGATGCCAGCACCGTGGTGGCAACCCACCTCAGCGACATTGTGCGTACCCATGCCAGTGAGCTGATTGGTGTGGATGAGGTGCAGGAGCTGCTGGATCGTCTGGCTGATAAGGCGCCGAAACTGGTGGAGGATCTGGTACCGAAGACGGTCGAGTGGGTGGTGGTGCTCAAGGTGTTGCAGAATCTGCTGGAAGAGGGGGTCACCATCCGCGATATGCGCACCATTGCGGAGACTCTGGCGGAGTATGCCCCCAAGGGTCAAGATCCTGACGCCTTGACCATGGCGGTAAGAAACTCCTTGGGGCGCTCCATCGTCCAGGAGCTGGCTGGAATCGACGGAGAACTGCCGGTGATCACTCTGGATCCCGGGTTGGAACAGATGTTGCATCAGTCCGTTCAAGGTGACGGAGCAGGGGGTTCCGCACTAGAACCTGGATTGGCAGAGAAGATGAATCAATCACTTATGGAAGCAGTACAGCAGCAAGAGGCGGAAGGGCAGCCAGCGGTGTTGTTGGTAGCGCCAGCAATCCGTCGCTTGCTTGCGCGGATGTTTCGTCACGCCCTGCCCGATCTGGTGGTGCTCTCCTATACCGAGGTGCCCGATGATCGCTCCATTCGCATGGTCGCGAATGTGGGAGGACAGGGGTAGCCGCCTGTTTTTAATCAATTGATAATCGAATAACAGAGAAGTTTTCCGATGAAGATGCGTCGTTTTTTTGCTCCCACCATGTCACAGGCACTGAAGCAGGTGCGTCGGGAGCAGGGCAGTTCTGCGGTGATTTTGTCTCAGCGCAAGGTAGAGGGCGGTGTTGAGGTGGTGGCCGCCGTTGATCCCGATATGGTGGAGGAGGTGCCTGAGGTCCCGGCAGTCGTAGCAGAACCACAGATTGCAGCGACTCCTGCGATGCACCACTCCAGCTTCAAGCATCGTCCAGCGGCTGAACAACGCCCCCATCTGGTAGAGGCCACTGCGGCACCGATGGCCCCCAACGGCTCTCAGGAGATGCAGGATATGCGTCGTGAGATGCAGGAGATGCGTGCATTGATGGAGCAGCATCTCTCTCTGGTGAAGACCGTCTCTCCGGTAGAGGGAGATCCGCAGCAGGCGTGGCTGAGTGAGCGTCTGGATGAGTTGGGGATCAGTGAAGATATCTGTCAGCAGATCTGGCAGGCGGTTCAGGGCAGTGCTCCCAATACCCATTGGCAACAGGCGCTGAACTGGCTGGAACAGCAACTGCCGATGGGAGAGGACAAGATTTTGCAACAGGGCGGTGTCATCGCTCTGGTGGGGCCAACCGGTGTTGGCAAGACCACAACTGCCGCCAAGCTGGCGGCTCGCTATGCACTGCGTAATGGTACCGAGCGCGTTGCGCTGGTTACTACTGACGCCTTCCGTATTGGTGCTCAGGAGCAGTTGCGTGCCTTCGGTTCACTGATTGGGGTGCCGGTCTATGCGGTTTCCGAGATCAGTGAGCTGCATGAGACCCTGCATGCACTGAGTGATCGGGATCTGGTGATCATCGATACCGCCGGGCTGAGCCAGCGGGATATGCAGTTGCTCGAGCAGTTGGCGGTGCTGCGTACTGGTGAGATCAAGATCGACCCCTATCTGGTGGTCTCTGCCACTACACAGGAGCGGGCGCTGAATGAGACCGTTGAGGTCTTCAACCGTATTGAGCTGGAAGGTGTGATCCTCTCCAAGCTGGATGAGGGGGGTGAGCTGGGGGGCGCCCTGAGTGTGATGCTGCGTCACGGTCTGCCACTGCTCTATCTCGGGGACGGGCAGCGTGTACCGGAGGATCTGCAGGTGGCAAGAGGACGTGATCTGGTGGATCAACTGGTCTCCCAGAAGGGAAATAACCGGGGGCCGTTGACGCTGGTGCAGGGTGGTTTGAACGCACCGATGGCGAAGGTGGCAGGATAGGATGATGGTAGACCAGGCAGAGGGAATCAGAAAAATGGGTAGACAGCAGAAGCCGGTCAAGGTGGTTGCGGTAACCAGTGGCAAGGGTGGTGTAGGTAAGACCAACGTTTCGGTCAACCTTGCAGTCTCCCTCTCACGTAAAGGGCACAATGTGGTGTTGATGGATGCCGACCTTGGGCTGGCCAATGTCGATGTGATGTTGGGGCTCCACTCCAAATACAATATCTCCCATGTGCTGAACGGGGAGAAGGCACTGGATGAGATTCTGCTGACCGGACCTGCGGGGATGCGGGTGATTCCGGCAACCTCCGGTGTCAAAAGAATGGCAGAGCTGACGCCGGTGGAGAATGCGGGGCTGATTCGTGCCTTTGGCGAGCTTCAGTATCCGGTCGATATTATGCTGGTCGATGTGGCGGCTGGCATCTCGGACAGTGTGGTCAGCTTTGGACGTGCCGCCCATGAGGTGGTGGTTGTGGTCTGTGATGAGCCCTCTTCGATTACAGATGCCTATGCACTGATCAAGGTGCTGAGTCGTGAATATGGTGTGGAACGCTTCCATATCCTCTCCAACATGGTAGAGAGTGAGGCCCATGGACGTATCCTGTTCAAGAAACTGTCACTGGTTGCTGAACGTTTTCTGGATGTTACACTCGATTATTTGGGGACGGTACCCTTTGACAGGGCGTTGCGCCGGGCGGTCCAGAAGCAGAATGCAGTCTGTGAGCTGGACCCATCCAGCCCCTCTGCTCAAGCCTTCCGCAGGATTGCGGCAGGGGTAGAGCGTTGGCCGCAACCGAGTCGTGCAGGTGGGTATCTCGAATTCTTTGTTGAACGACTTTTGCAGAGTGAAGTGGGGTAATTGATTGTGAAGGGGCACGCGGCATACGCAACGGTACAGAAGGGGGGGATCGAGCAGCAGCTTGAGGAGCATCTGCCGCTGGTAAAACGGCTGGCCCACCACCTTTCTGCACGCCTTCCCTCATCGGTGCAGATTGATGATCTGTTTCAGGCGGGAATGATTGGTCTGCTGGAAGCACTGAATAAATATGATGCCTCTCAGGGGGCGCAGTTTACCACCTACGCCTCGATCCGTATTCGGGGTGCGATGCTGGATGAGTTGAGGCGTGGAGACTGGGCACCCCGTTCGGTCCATCGCAAGACCCGTGAGGCGATGGAGGTGATCAATCGTCTGGAGCAGGAGGGACGGGGTACCAGTGATCAGGAGGTTGCAGAAGAGATGGGGATTTCGGTTGAGGAGTACAGCAAGATCATTCAGGACTCCAATATGGCCTGCTTCTACTCCATTGACCTGCTGGATGAAGAGACCCCTGGAGGCAGTAATATTGAGGATGAGCGTTTCGGGCCACTGGAGATGCTCTCCGATGTTGGATTTCGTGATTCGCTGGCGAAGGAGATTGGTAATTTGCCAGAGCGCGAGAAGATGATGATGGCACTCTATTATCAGGAGGATCTCAATCTGCGTGAGATTGGAGAGGTGATGGGAGTGAGTGAATCAAGAGTTTCACAGATACATGGGCAGGCGATGATGCGCCTGCGCGCACGAATGAAGGATTGGGTTTAAAGGTATAGGGTTATGGATAAGAATATGAGAATTCTGGTCGTTGATGACTTTGCGACCATGCGCCGAATTATCAAGAATCTGCTAGGCGAACTGGGGTACAACAATCTGGATGAGGCCGATGATGGCAAGACCGCATGGCCGATCATGCAGACCGGTGAAGTCGACTTTCTGGTGACCGACTGGAATATGCCGGGGATGACCGGGTTGGAGCTGGTCAAGGCGGTACGTTCCGATCCGAATCTGAAAAGTACGCCGATTCTGATGGTAACGGCGGAGGCGAAGAAGTCGCAGATCGTCGAGGCGGCTCAGGCCGGGATCAACGGTTATGTGGTCAAACCATTCACTGCGGGGACGTTGAACGAGAAGATTGATAGAATCTTTGCTCGTATAGAACAAAATGGATAACCCGCAGGAGTAAAGTATGGATCAACCACAACCACTGATTTCTCTCGAACAGGCTCGCCAACTGGTGGCTGAGCTGGAGCAGGGGGATGTCTCTTCCGCCAATAAGAAGCTGAAGAGAGTCATGTGCGATCAGGATAACCGCATCTACCAGCAGGTGGGGAAGTTGACCCGAGAGCTGCATGATACGGTTGCCCAGTTCCGTGAGGATTTGGGAAGTACGGGGGTAACCGGCAAGGAGATTACCGATATCCGTGCCCGTCTGCACCATGTGGTGGAGTTGATGGAGGGCTCGGCCAATGAGAGTCTGGCTGCGGTGGAGCACAGCACCCCGCTGGCTAAGGAAATTGTGGACGGCGCCGATAAGATTGCTGATGGGTGGGACCGTTTTCGCAACCGTGAGATGGATGTGGAACAGTTTCGTGAGTTAAGTGATGAGATTGCAGAGTTCATGTCGGTCGCTTCGGTCAACTCGGAGAAGATTCACGAGCGCCTCAATGAGGTGATGATGGCGCAGAGTTTTCAGGATCTGAGTGGGCAGATTATCCACCGTGTGGTGGATGTGATGGGCAAGGTGGAGGACAGTCTGGTTGATCTGGTGCGCCTCTCTTCGATAGAGGATGGTGATGAAGAGCGACGTGAAGCGCATGGTCCGGCAGTACCCGGATTGCGAGAGGCTTCCGAGGTGGTGACCAGCCAGGATGAGGTTGATGATCTGCTCTCCAGTCTCGGTTTTTAGATAAGTTGGGAATATAGTTATGGCATTCGATCCAAGCAGCGATATCTTTCAGGACTTCCTTCAGGAGGCAGGGGAGCTGTTGGAGTCACTCAATGAACAGCTGGTGGAGCTGGAGAGCAGTCCAGATGATCCAGAGGTGTTGAATGCCGTTTTCCGTGGATTCCATACCATCAAGGGTGGAGCCGGATTCCTTGAAATTACCCCGATTGTTGAACTCTGTCACCGTTCCGAGGATCTGTTTGGTGTGATCCGTGATGGTCAACTGGCGTTGACCGAGGCGGTGATGGACCCGGTGTTGGCGGCCGTGGATGAACTCAATGAGATGTTCGAATCACTGCATGCGGGAGAGATGCCGCACGATGCGCCAGCCGATATCCTGCAGCAGCTGGAGGCGATCTTGAAAGGAGGGGGGGCAGAAGAAGTGGCGGAGCCGCCTGCTGCTCCGGTAGTTGAAACACCTCAGCCTGCTGCTGCGCCTGTCGCTGGTGGGTTTGATGTCGCTGCTGCTGCGCAAAGTGATGACGACATCACCGATGATGAGTTTGAGGCGCTGCTGGATCAGCTGGATGATGAGCAGCCGGTTGCAGATACTGAACTGCAGCCAGAGCCTACCGTGGCGGTGGCTGGCGAGTTGCTGCTTCCCGGGAATCCAGATGATGATATTACTGAAGATGAGTTTGAGCACCTGCTGGATGTATTGGCAGATCAGGAGAGTCCTGCACCGGCTGCAGTGGCGCCTGCGCCTGCCGCAGCACCAGTAGCTGAACCGGTTGCCAGAGCGGAGGAGCCCGTAGCTCCAAAGGCTGCCAGCAAGTCAAAGCCAAAGGCAAAGAAAGAGGCTGGTGGCAAGGGTGGACAGGGGCAGAAATCTGAATCCAGTGTGCGTGTGGATACCCGCCGTCTGGATGATGTAATGAATATGGTGGGTGAGCTGGTACTGATTCGTAACCGCTTTGAGAATCTGAAGCAGATTATCTCCTCAGAGGTGGTGGACCGTGCGATCTCCGATCTCAATCTGCTGACCACTGATATTCAGGAGGTGGTGATGCGCCTGCGTATGCAGCCGGTGCGCAAGGTATTCAGTCGCTTCCCCCGTGTGGTACGTGATCTGGCCCGCAAGCTGGATCGCAAGGTGAAGCTGGTATTGGTTGGTGAGGATACCGAGGTTGACAAGAATCTGGTGGAGGAGCTGGCTGATCCGCTGATCCATCTGATTCGTAATGCGGTGGACCATGGGGTGGAGACCCCCGAGGTGCGCAAGACCTCCGGCAAGCCGGCAGAGGGGACCATTGTGCTCTCTGCGGAGCAGGAGGGAGACCATATCCTGTTGACGATTCAGGATGATGGTGCAGGGATGAATCCCGATATTCTGCGTCGTCTGGCGGTGGAGCGCGGGATGATGGATCAGGAGACCGCAGACCAGTTGCCTAATCGTGCACTCTACAATCTGATTTTTGAACCAGGCTTCTCCACCAAGAAAGAGATTTCCGATGTCTCCGGACGTGGTGTGGGGATGGATGTGGTCAAGACCCATATCAGTCAGCTCAATGGGCAGATCGAGATCGACTCCGAGATTGGCAAGGGGACAACCATCTCCATCCAGGTGCCACTGACGCTGGCGATTCTGCCTACTCTGATGGTCTATATCGGGCGTCAGAACTATGCCATTCCTCTACCGGGCATTATTGAGCTGTTTGAGTGGCACTCGGTTGAGGTGGGTCAGGTGGGTGGGCGTGAAGTGGTTCGCTTGCGTGACAAGACTTATCCGCTAATCTATGCTTCAGAGCTGTTAGGTGGTGGAAGAACTCAATCTCTGGATCAACGTGTATTGGTGATTGAATTGGCAGGACATGCATTGGCACTGGTGGTCGATCAGGTGATCGGACAGGAAGAGGTGGTGATCAAACCATTGGGGACCTTGCTGCGTGGTATGCCAGGCTATTCAGGGGCGACCATTACCGGTGATGGTCGGGTGGCGATGATTCTCGATATTGCCGGTATGGTGAGCAAGAACATCGGTACCGACTATACAGCCTTTATTGAGGAGGGACTGGCGGCATGACCATCAAATTTCGCGATGACCGTTTTATTACCTTCACCATCAATGATGAGATCTATGCCATTGAGGTGTTGAAGATTCAGGAGGTGATCTATATTCCCGAGATTACCATGGTGCCGGGTGCGCCTGCGTTTGTCTCTGGAGTGATCAATCTGCGTGGTATTCTGCTAACCATTGTCGATACTTCGATGGAGTTTGGACTCAGCCGCAAGCCGGATGCAAAGTATACCCGTGTTGTAGTGGTTAATCTGGGCGGGGATGAGCGTGTCGGCCTGCTGGTTGATGATGTCTCCGAGGTGGTCTCTCTCAATATTGATGAGCGTGAGCCACTGCCAACGCTGGATGGTGGAAAGCTGGGGCTCTATGCACACCATATTATCCACCATGATAATCATCCGGTGACGCTGCTGGATATGGAGCGTATTGTCGATTCGGTCTCCTGGGGAGTGGCTGCATGAGGAGGCTCCATGATCGATATCATCTCTACCAAAATTCCTCCTCCTCCCACACCTCATAAACAGAGCAGTGTGGACCCGGTGACCTCGATTCCACGCTCCCAGCGAGTGGAGGAGACCGAATCGGAATCGGAGCATGAACAGCCTCAAAAACGCAAGCAAAAAAAGCATCCTCCGCCCGATGATAATTCTTCATCGAATGATGGGCATCCTCATATTGACAACTATGCTTGATAGGGCTTAGTCTCTCTCTTATTACTCGTTAGGAGAGGCTTTCTAGATGCAAACCCAAGCTGTAGCGGATCAACATAAACAGACTCTGGATAATCAGCTTGCCGCCAGCGGTGGTGTCGGTGAGAATTCAGTGCTTGCCGAAGAAGAGAAAGAGATTCGTCAACATCTCACCTTTGTGTTGGGGGGCGAGGAGTATGGCTTCGATATTCTTCGGGTTCAGGAGATTAAGGGATGGGAGGTACCTACCATCATCCCCAATACACCGGACTATGTAAAAGGGGTGATCAACCTGCGTGGTGCCATTGTTCCGGTGATCGATCTGCGCCTCCGCTTTCAGCTGGAAGAGGTGCGTTATGACGAGCTGACCGTAGTGATTGTTCTGCATGTACGCACCTCGTCTTCGGATGAAGAGGATGATGAGCATAGCAGCAGCAACAAGGTGGTTGGGGTTGTGGTCGATGGCGTCTCTGATGTTTGCAATGTTGAAGTAGACAATATTCGTCCTGCTCCCGATTTTCGAGGTGTCATCAGCTCTGATTTTGTGACCGGGCTGACTACCGAGAATGAGAAGATGATTGTATTGCTCGATATTGACCATTTGATCAATACCGGGATTATGAGCCAGCTTGACGCGGCCATGCCGTAGTTGCTCATTTTTAACAATAGTCATGATCGATAGTACGCTCTCGGAGTTTGCTTACACGGATGAGGATTTTCGCCGTGTGCAGAAGATTATTGGGGAACATGCCGGTATCAGTCTTTCAGATGCCAAGAAAAGCCTCGTCTATAATCGTCTGACCAAGCGTCTGAGACTGTTTGGCATGCAGTCCTTCGCACAGTACCTCGATTACGTGGATGCGCATGTGGAGGAGGAGTTCAGCCACTTCGTCAATGCGATTACCACCAACCTGACCTTCTTCTTCCGCGAGGAGCACCATTTTGACTTTTTGCGGGATGTCGATTTCCCTCGCTTGCTGGAGCGCAACAAGGCCACCAAGAAAATCCGTATCTGGTCTGCGGGCTGCTCCACTGGAGAAGAGCCCTATTCGCTTGCGATTACCATCAAGGAAAATATTCCACCCGGGTGGGATGTGAAGGTGCTGGCCACCGACCTTGACTTCAACGTTGTGAACCATGGCAAGGCAGCGGTCTATGATCAGCGCCGTGTAGAGGGGATGAGCAAGGAGCGCCTCAATCGCTGGTTTCGCAAGGGTAGTGGCGAGAACGAGGGTAAAGTCAGGGTTGTAGATGAGCTACAGGATCTGATTACCTTCAAACAGTTGAATCTGATGCATGAATGGCCGATGAGAGGGCCTTTTGACATCATCTTCTGTCGCAATGTGATGATCTATTTCAATAAAGAGACCCAGTCCAAACTGACGGGGCGTTATGCAGATCTTTTGGCAGAGGATGCTCATTTGATCATCGGGCACTCTGAATCCCTGTTCAAGGTGTCTGACCGTTTTAAACTCATTGGAAAAACCATATACCAAAAACTACCATGAACCAGCGCCCCAATGAGACCCCTGTACTCCCCGGTTTTGAGAAAATTCGTCGGGGTTGGAAACCGCAGTTTAATGCCTATGTCAGTACCATCTTGCCTGGCGAGTATTTTGTCACCAAAAGCAATGATGGGATCGAGACGGTTCTGGGCTCCTGTGTTGCGGCCTGTGTCAGGGACAAGGTAACTGGAGTAGGTGGCATGAACCACTTCATGCTTCCGGTAGATAAGGGAGCTGGTGACAGTAGTGGAAAAATTTCTGATGCGACTCGCTACGGTAACTTTGCGATGGAGCATCTGATTAATGATGTGTTGAAACATGGGGGGAGAAAGGAAAATCTGGAATTTAAGGTTGCAGGCGGAGGCCGCATTCTTAACCAGATGGCAAAGATTGGCTGGTACAACATTGGCTTTGTCTTCGACTATATCTTTACGGAAGGCTTTCAGATCCTTTCGCATGATATTGGTGATGTTTTTCCCAGAAAAGTGATCTATTTCCCCAGTACGGGGGTGATGAAGGTGAAGCGTCTGCGTTCACTGCATGAGAAGCAGGAGTCGCTACGCGAAGAGAAGGCTTATCTGGAGCATCCATCTGGCGTTACCACAGAAGGCGAAATCGAGTTGTTTTAATCAAACTCGTGAGACGGATAGTTCAGGAGGTTGACCTTGATTAAGGTACTGATTGTCGATGACTCGGCACTGATTCGTAAGATTCTCTCCTCGATTCTGGAGAGCGACCCGGGGATTGAGGTGGTGGGGACCGCCTCTGATCCCTACATGGCGCGAGAGAAGATCAAAAAACTCAAGCCGGATATGATTACTCTGGATGTGGAGATGCCGAAGATGGATGGCGTCACCTTCCTGCGTAATCTGATGAGACTCCATCCGATGCCGGTGTTGATGGTCTCCTCTCTGACCGAACATGGTGCAGATATCACCCTGCAGGCGCTGGAGGCGGGTGCGGTCGATTTTGTGACCAAACCCAAGGTGGATCTGGCCAATACCTTCGGTGACTACAGTGAAGAGATTCTGGAGAAGGTTAAGGTTGTAGCACGAGCTAACGTTAAACAGATCATTACCAAGGCCCCAACGACGGGATCTGCCCATATATTGGGAACCCCAGGGCCGGGAGAGGACCTCTCCTCTGCCAAAGGTGTACCGCAGAAGTTTTCCACCGATGCCGTTATCCAGAAGAGTTCTGGAAAGCGTCACTTCCAGACTACCGACAAGATCATTGCCATTGGTGCCTCAACCGGTGGTACTGAAGCGATCCGTGTAGTGTTGGAGAAGCTGCCTCCGGGCACTCCAGGTGTGGTGATTGTTCAGCATATTCCGGCGGCCTTCAGCACACCGTTTGCTCAGCGTATGAACACCGTGTCAGCAATGAGCGTAGCAGAGGCGGTCGATGGACAGCAGATCATTCCCGGGCATGTCTATATTGCTCCCGGTGATCAGCACTTGATGGTGGTGCGTGATGGTGCCCGCTACATTTGCAAACTCAATGATGGTGAGTTGGTCAATCGCCACAAGCCTTCTGTAGATGTGCTGTTCCGTTCTGTGGCAGAGAATGTTGGACCCAATGCGGTAGGGGTAATCCTCACCGGTATGGGGGGGGACGGTGCGACGGGGATGAAAGAGATGCTTGATACAGGAGCCTCAACCATGGCTCAGGATGAGCGTACCAGTGTGGTCTGGGGCATGCCTAGTGAGGCGGTCAAGGCGGGAGGCGCCCAAAAGGTACTGCCGCTGGATGAGATCGCTGAAGAGATTATGAAGCTGGTCAAATAGCCATCAGGCAGTGCGCTCTGTAGAGCGCGTGCCTATTTACTTCTCGACCATATTGTAGAGCTGCTGGATCTCCTGATCCCAGATATCACTGTTGATGGTCTCCAGCACCATCGGGATCTCATCAATCCGGGAATCATTCATCAGCAGATGGAATGCCTCCAGACCGATGGTGCCCTTGCCTATGCTGTGGTGACGGTCCACACGACTTTCGAATGCTGACTTGCAGTCGTTGACGTGCATCCCCATCAGATAGTTGAAGCCGACAATCTCATCAAAGGTCTGCATGGTGTTTTGATAGACCTCTTCGGTGCGCAGGTCATAACCGGCAGCAAAGGCGTGGCAGGTATCGATACAGACCCCGATGCGGGATTTGTCTTCCACCCTGTCGATGATGTGGGCAAGATGCTCAAAGTGGTAGCCAAGGTTGGAGCCTTGTCCTGCGGTGTTCTCAATCACTGCAGCGACCCCTTCGGTCTTCTCCAGAGCGTGATTGAGGGATTCTGCAATACGGTCCAGACACGCCTCTTCACTGATCTTCTTCAGGTGACTTCCTGGATGGAAGTTGAGGCGATCCAGCCCCAGCTGATGACAACGCTCCAGCTCATCAATAAAAGCATTGAGTGACTTCTTGCGCCCCTCCTCTTCAGGGTGTCCCAGATTGATCAGATAGCTGTCGTGGGGGAGGATCTGGTTGGGTTGGTACCCATACTGCTCCATTGCGGTACGGAAGCCATCAATCTGTTCTGTGGTCAGTGGTTTTGCATTCCACTGGCGCTGGTTCTTGGTGAACAGGGCAAACCCCTTGGCGCCAATCTGATGGGCATTCTTCGGGGCGTTCTGTACCCCGCCAGCGGTGCTGACGTGTGCGCCGATCCACTTCATCAGAACTCTCCGTTGGCTCCCGCAGTCATGATTGTCATGATGCGGGTGTTGGTGGATACTGCGATGCGATAGATCTCTGCGGGAAGCTGGCTGCGGGCGATCAGCATGTTGAGATTCAGTGTGCTGAGCCAGGGAATGCCCTGATTATCTTCAACCAGGGCGATACGACAGGGCATATAGGCGGCATAGATGATGTCGTAACGCACCATCTTGGCGGCCTCTTCCGGGTTGCAGAACTGGAAGATCTCGATGTGAGGGGAGTCTATTCCACGGCTTTGCAGCTCTTTTGAGGTCTGTTGCCGTCCCACCAGTTTCATATTCAGCTCTGCGGCCTTTGAGAGCATGGCCTGGGCAGCATCCTCAATGGTGATAGAGGGGGAGAGTCGCATCTTGACCACAGAGTGTTCAACCACGATCTCTTCGGTGGGGGAGTGCATAGTGGCGCTGGCTGGGCTCAACAGCAGTGTCATAATGAGGGCAAGGAGAAACTTTTTCATGCGGCTGATTTTATCACAGCCCCTCCAAGGCATTGCTCCCCCTGATAGAAAACGATCGACTGTCCTGGCGTGACCGCGCGTTGAGGGGCCTCAAATTCAATCACTGCACCGTTATCACTCCATCTGGCGATGGTGCAGATCTGATCGGTTTGACGATAGCGGTGTTGGGCGCTGCACTGGAATGGGGCCTGTTCTGGTGGAGGGTTGATCCAGTGAATCGCTTCACTCTCTACCCGCTGGCTCATCAGCAGGGGGTGGTTCTTCTCCTGTCCGGCAATCAGTATATTGTGCTCCAGGTCTTTGGCAACCGCATACCAGGGCTCTTCACTATAGCCCGCCAGGCCACCAATCCCGAGCCCCTTGCGTTGTCCCAATGTGTGGTACATCAACCCCTGGTGTTGTCCGATTACATCGCCTTCCGGGGTCTGGATCTCGCCGGGTTGGGCCGGCAGATAGTGGCTGAGAAATTCACGAAAATTGCGTTCACCGATAAAGCAGATGCCGGTGCTGTCCTTCTTTCTTGCATTGCGGAAACCAGCGGTCTCGGCAATTGCGCGTACGGCTGATTTCTCGATCTCTCCCAACGGGAAGCGTGCATAAGAGAGCTGATGCTGATTGAGCAGGTGTAGAAAGTAGGATTGATCCTTATTCTGATCCACCCCTTTGAGTAGCTGGAATTGCTCTCCGATCTGTTGTACCCGGGCATAGTGACCAGTGGCAATGGTGTGTGCCCCCAAATCGAGTGCATGGTCGAGAAAGGTGCGGAACTTGATCTCCTTGTTGCAGAGAATGTCAGGGTTGGGCGTGCGCCCTGCACGGTACTCTTGCAGAAAGTGACTGAAGACCCGCTCCCAGTACTCGTGGGAGAAGTTGACGGTATGCAGTGTGATCCCCAGCTGGTCAGCTACACTCTGTGCATCGCTCAGATCCTCTTCGGCACTGCAGTAGCCTGCGGCATCATCCTCCTCCCAGTTTTTCATGAACATCGCCTCCACGGTGTGCCCCTGTTCCAGCAACAGCTTGGCGGCGACTGCAGAGTCGACGCCACCAGAGAGACCGACGATCACTTTGCCTGTTTCAGGCATTGGGATTGGGTGGGATATAGTCAGGGAGATCTGAATGGATCAGATTGAGTGGGTAGTTCTCGTCACGCAGGTAATCCTCTATGCAGCGCAATACCATTGGGCTGCGCAATCGCTTCTTTTCGGCGAGGATCTCTTCATAGGTGAGCCAGACCGTACGCACAATGCCGTGATCCAGCTGGCGGTGAGGATCATGTCGGGTTACCGGGCCGGTAAAGGTCATGCGCAGATACTGGCGTTGACGTACCGGGTCGATCGATTGATAGATCCCCTGCAGGTGGGTGGGCCTGAAGTGCCAGCCGGTCTCCTCCAGGGTTTCCCGTACTGCGGCCTCTTCCGGGGATTCACCAAACTCCATATGGCCTGCGGGCTGGTTGATCACCAGCACATCCCGGTCCATCTCCTCGATCATCAGAAAACGCCCGTCCTGCTCCACGACAGCAGCGACGGTCAGGCGGGGGCGTTCAAGACTAGGACTATTCATGGTTTTGCGGTATTGATTTTGTGGGTTTTTTCATAACTGATTCAGACGGCTTCTGGAATTCGTCAGATCAAGGCGCAGAATGTGAGTGTATAGGTATACATGATCATTCTGTAACGTAGAGGTGGCGGATTTCAGGAGTTGGCTGAATTAGTTAGGGGCTATTTTACGCCATTCACCTGGCTGCAATCCGTCCAATTTCCAGGGGCCAATGGCTACCCGGATCAACCGCAGGGTGGGATAGCCAACCGCAGCGGTCATGCGTCGCACCTGACGGTTTCTGCCCTCACGGATTTTCAGTTCAATCCAGCTATCGGGGATGTTTTTGCGTTCCCGAATGGGTGGGTCACGTTGCCATACCTTGGGTGGTTTAATCTTGCGAGCCTTGGCTGGTGCTGTTTTGCCATCCTTCAGCTCAACCCCCCTGCGCAGCTTCTGCAGTGCAGCTTCATCGGGAATCCCCTCTACCTGCACCCAGTAGCTCTTCTCCATCTTGTGGCGTGGATGGCTGATACGGGCCTGCAGTTTGCCATCATTGGTCAGCACCAGCAGCCCCTCGCTGTCGCGGTCCAGTCGTCCTGCCGGATAGACCTTTTTGATAGGAATGTACTCTTTCAGCGTAGGGCGCCCCTCGCTGTCACGAAACTGTGTCAGCACGTTGTAGGGTTTGTTAAAGAGAATAACCATACGTTTAAACAGGTGGGATGAATGGATTAACGGTAGTATATTGGAGATGAAAGATTGTGTTATGGAGTATAGAGGCGTTGGCTAATCACGAGACTGGACCGGATCACCACCATGAAGAAGAGGTAGAGACCGCTCCACCGCAGCTAAAAGAACCTTCCCGTTATCAGGTGGTGTTGCTGAATGACGATTTTACCCCAATGGATTTTGTCGTGGAGGTATTGCAGCGCTTCTTCCAGATGGATCAGGAGCAGGCGACGCAGGTGATGCTGCACGTGCATACCCGGGGAAAAGGGGTTTGTGGGACCTACAGCCGAGAGGTTGCCGAGAGCAAGGTGGCCCAGGTGAATGACCACTCCAGAGAGCACCAGCATCCACTGCTCTGTTCGATGGATCAGGTGTAGTGGGCTTGATATCAGTGGTAATTGTCCCCATGGTGGAGAGATACGAGGTAACGGAACATGTTGAGTAAAGAGCTGGAATTTTCGTTGGGACTGGCGGTCAAGCAGGCGCGGGATGAGCGTCATGAATTCATTACGCTCGAACATCTGCTGCTGGTGCTGCTGGACAACCCCCGTTCTGCTGATCTGCTACGGGGATGTGGCGCCAATCTGGAGGTATTGCGCCAGCAGCTGGAGGCCTTTATTGAACAGAATACCCCGTTGCTCCCGGAGGGGGAGGATCGAGATCCTCAACCCACATTGGGTTTTCAGCGGGTGTTGCAGCGCTCCATCTTTCAGGTGCAGTCTGCTGGTAAAAGTGAAGTAACGGCAGAGAATATTCTGGTTGCCCTGTTTGGGGAGAAAGAGTCCCATGCGGTCTTTTATCTCTCTCAGCAGGAGATCTCACGACTGGATGTGGTCAACTACGTCTCTCATGGTCACGGTGATGAGGCAGAGGTGCAGGAGAGTGGTGTCCAGTCTGGGGAACCGTCGGGAGAGGCTGCAGAAAGTCCGCTGCTCAAATATGCGGTCAACCTCAATGCACTGGCAGAGCAGGGGCGGATTGATCCGCTGATCGGTCGTGAGCCGGAGGTGGAGCGTACCATCCAGGTACTTTGTCGACGTCGCAAGAACAACCCGCTGCTGGTGGGTGAGGCCGGTGTCGGCAAGACCGCGATTGCAGAGGGGTTGGCGCGCAGGATTGTGGATGGTGAGGTGCCGGAGGTGATTGCCGATAGCGTCATCTACTCGCTGGATCTGGGTTCCCTGCTGGCGGGTACCAAGTATCGTGGTGACTTCGAGAAGCGGCTCAAGGGGCTGCTGAAGCAGCTGGAGGGGGAGAAAGATACCATCCTCTTTATCGACGAGATCCACACCATCATCGGAGCCGGTTCTGCATCGGGCGGCACCATGGATGCCTCCAACCTGATCAAGCCGAAATTGGCGGCCGGGGATCTGCGCTGTATTGGTTCCACCACCTTCCAGGAGTATCGCGGCATCTTTGAAAAGGACCATGCACTGGCGCGCCGCTTCCAGAAGATCGATGTCCATGAGCCCACCGTGCCGGAGACCATCAAGATTCTGCTGGGGCTGAAGAACCGCTTCGAGGAGCACCATGATGTGAAATTCACCCGTCAGGCGCTGACCACAGCGGCAGAGCTGGCGGATCGCTATATCGGGGATCGTCACCTGCCGGACAAGGCGATTGATGTGATGGATGAGGCGGGGGCCCACAATCAGCTGCTGCCTCCATCACGCCGTCGCAAGACTGTTGGTGTCAGAGAGATGGAGGAGGTGGTCGCGAAGATTGCCCGCGTCCCGGCACGCAATGTCTCCACCTCCGATCGTGAACAGCTGGAGAAGCTGGAGCGCAATCTGAAGATGGTGGTCTTCGGGCAGGATGAGGCGATTGATACCCTCTCCAGTGCGATCAAACTGGCCCGCTCCGGACTGGGGAATGAGGAGCGCCCGGTCGGTTCCTTCCTCTTTGTCGGCCCTACCGGTGTCGGCAAGACCGAGGTGGCACGTCAACTGGCGCTGCAGATGGGAGTGGAGCTGATCCGCTTCGATATGTCGGAATACATGGAGCGCCATACCGTCTCCCGTTTGATTGGTGCTCCCCCCGGTTATGTGGGGCATGAGCAGGGTGGACTGTTGACTGATGCGGTCCACCAGAACCCCTATGCGGTACTGCTGCTGGATGAGCTGGAGAAGGCCCATCCTGATGTCTTCAACCTGTTGCTGCAGGTGATGGACCATGGCTCACTGACCGATAGCAATGGACGCAAGAGTGACTTCCGCAATGTGGTGTTGGTGATGACCTCCAATGTCGGGGCAGAGCAGATGAATCGTGCCTCGATCGGCTTTGCCCAGCAGGATCACTCCAGTGATGGGTTGGCTGAGGTGAAGCGTCAGTTCACCCCTGAATTCCGGAACCGGCTTGATGCCACCATCCAGTTCCACTCGCTGGATATGGAGAGTATTGCTCATATTGTTGACAAGTTCCTCACCGAGCTGGAGACGCAGCTCGACGAGAAGCAGGTGCAGCTGGTGGTGGACAGCGAGGCGCGTACTTGGCTGGCAGAGAAGGGGTATGATCAGGCGATGGGAGCACGTCCAATGGGACGGCTGATTCGCGAAGAGATTCGCAAGCCGCTGGCGGAAGAGTTGCTGTTTGGTGAACTTGCAGGGGGAGGGGAAGTAGAGATCTCCGTCAGGGATGAGAAGCTGCACTTCACCTATCGGAAAGCGGAGAAACCTGCCAAGGTTCCCCAGCTGACAGAGGAGGCCTCCTCCTCTGTAGACATCGATTAGTTAGCGGGCGCGGAAAACGATACGGCCCTTGGAGAGGTCGTATGGAGTCAGTGCAACGGTTACCTTGTCACCCTTCAGAATGCGGATGTAGTGCTTGCGCATCTTGCCGGAGATATGTGCGATCACTTGGTGACCGTTCTCCAGTTCAACCTTGAATGTGGTGTTGGGGAGGTTTTCAATCACCGTCCCTTCCATCTCGATATGCTCTTCTTTTGCCATATTTTCCTGACTGTTCTCTACAAGTAAGCGGTTAGTAACTCCAAACGAGGTGCAGCATTGTACATCAAATCAACCATGGTCAAGTAATGGTATTGAATTTTCAGGTTAAAAATTGGTTATAACCGGGCTATTTTCAGATTTTGTTCTATCTGATTTATTCCTTCTCTTGCGTGGGTGATGAAGTGTCGTCCTGACCCAGTTCCAGGGTGATGGCCATACGCATCAGTGCAGAGATCGAGTCTGCCTCCATCTTCTCCATCACTCTGGAGCGGTGTGCCTCCACGGTGGATTGGCTGACGTTGAGATCGCCAGCAATCACCTTGTTGCGTTTGCCCTCCACCACCATATCCATCACCTCCCGTTCACGTGGGGTAAGACGGTTGAAGCGCTCCTGAATATCGGCCAATTTCATCGCCTTGCCGCGCTCGCGGGCGTCGTGTTCGATGGCGCGATAGACGCTGTCGAGCAGCTCCTGGTCGCTGAATGGTTTTTCGATGAAGTGCATGGCACCTGCCTGCATTGCGCGCACTGCCATCGGTACGTCGCCATGCCCGGTAATAATGATGATCGGGGGATGCAGTGGCTGTTTTTTCAGTTGTGCCTGCAGCTCGAGGCCGTTGATGCCGGGCATGCGCACATCCAGAATCAGGCAGCCCGCCTCATTGGGGTCGAACTGGTCAAGGTACTCCTGTGCCGAACCAAAATCCTCGACATTGAGACCGACCGATTGCAGTAACAGCTTCAGTGCGGCCCTTACTTCCTGGTCGTCGTCGACGACAAAAACGGTAGAGGCTTGTGGTTTCATGGTGCTGTGTTCTCCTTGCTTTGTGGCAGGGTGAAGCAGAAGGTGCTTCCGCTGTTGGAGGTGGATTCCAGATAGAGGGAGCCATTGTGTAGTTCGATGATGCTCTTGCAGATGGAGAGCCCCATGCCCATCCCCTCTCTCTTGGTAGTGATGAAGGGATCGAAAAGGGTCTGGCGGATCGGTTCTGGGATGCCGCCGCCGCTGTCGGAAAAATGGGTGATGATGGTGTGGTCGCTGCTGATGCTGGTAGCCACGCTCAGCTTGCGTTGGTCGGCGGGCTGTTCATCCATGGCGTCGATGGCATTCTGGATCAGGTTGGTCACCACCTGGTCGATCTGTATCGGCTGCGCCATCACCGGTGGAATGTGTTTGTCCAGCAGCAGATCGATTCGCACCTCGTGGCGGCGTATCTCTGGCTCCAACATCACCATTGCCTCGCGGATGCGGGTGTTGAGATTGATCGACTGTAGTTGTGGCTCCTCGCGGCGGGCGAATTGGCGCATCTGCTTGATGATGTCGCCGGTGCGCCGCGCCTGTGCACCGATTCGCTCGATGGTATCGATGATCTGTTCACGATCTTCGCTGCCCGATTCCAGCAGGCGGATGCAGGCGTCGCTGTTGGCTGCGATGGCGGTCAATGGCTGGTTGATTTCGTGCGCCATGCCGGAGGCCATTTCGCCCATGGTGTTGAGACGGGCCATGTGGGCCAGATCGTTCTTGTAGCGGTGCAGTTGCTCCTCCATCTTGCGCCGTTCGGTGGTGTCACGAAATACCACTACGCTGCCGATGATCTGTTTGCGATCGTCGTGCAGCGGGGTGCTGGTGTATTCGACCGGGATTGAGCTGCCGTCCTTCTTCCAGAAGGTGTCGTCGGCGATGAAGCGTGGCTTGCCGTCGCGGTGGGTGGAGTGAATCGGGCACTCGGTGGCGGGGTGGGGGGTGCCGTCGGCGTGGGTGTGGTGGATGATCGGATGCTGTTTGCGGCCGATGAGGTCGTCTGCCTGCCAGCCGGTCAGCTTCTCCATGGCACTGTTGACGAAGGTAGTGACGCCATTGGTATCGATGCCGCAGATGCCGTCGGCCACCGACTCCAGAATCAGATTGTGTTGCCGTTCCAGACAGAGTTGGGTCTTCTGCAGTTTGCGGTTGAGTCGCCAAACCCACATCACCATGAAGCCCATACTGAATAGAAAGATGAGGGTGGCGATGATCCACTCCCAGTAGCGTTGCATAACGTCGAGCAGGGTAAACTCGGCCCGTTTGTCATAGGGTGGCAGGTTGAGTTCGCGAGAGAGGTCGTGTACCGACTGATAATCGAGCGGGATGGTCCAGCCTGAGTAGCTGCCGACCTGCGCTGCCAGATGGTCTTCAGGCATGCTGAGCAGTGCTACCGCCACCTGCTGTGCCAGCTGGTTGGAGGTGTGGCCGACCTTGCTGAAGGGCCACTCGGGATAGAGGCGGGTACTGTGCAGGCGGGGGAACTCGGGGGTCTCTCCAGGGCTGATGATCTTGAACTCCTCCAGATCGATACGACCGGTGTGGGCCATGCTCTCGAGAATGCCTGTGCGCACTGTGCCTGCATCCATCTTGCCATTCTTGACCGCCATCACCACCTTGTCGTGGGTGTTGCCGAAGGCGAGCTGGGAAAAGTCCCGGTAGGGAGTGATATCAACGCCGAGCAGTTCGCGCCAGGCCATCTGGAAACCGCCCAGTGAGTTGCGGTCAACGGCGATAAAGCGTTTGCCACGCAGGTCGCGCAGGTTTTTGATGTCGCTGCGGTCGGCACGGGCGAATATGACGCCGCCGAACAAATTGTGGGCAACGCCGCCCACCTTGTTGTTGAGGGTGGCGATGCGCGATACCCGATGACGCGCCTCCAGACTGACGTAGATACTGGAGCTTGCCAGTACAAAGTCCACCTCTTTGGCGGCGACCGCAGATTCTACCTTGTCGAACCCCAGCGGTACGATCTCGAAGCGGTGCCCGGGAACAGCGCCGGTGAGGTAGTTGGCGGTGGGTGACCAGGTGTAGTGGGTGTAACTGTCGCCGCGGTGGCTGAGGACGCCGATGCGGATTGGCTCGGCGGTGGCCTGTGTTGCTTCGATGATAGAGAGAAGCATGATCTGAATCAGCAGGATCGATAATCGACGATGGTGTTTTTTGTTGTGGTTTACGGAGGCCATTTTCGGTGATCGGGCAGTTGCTTCAGAGAGGTAGCTGTCGCTGCACTTTGTGGTGCGCTTCAACTATACCAGCAGTTCGTTATGGGCAGCGCTTTCAGTCAATTCTAGGTGTTAGTTGGAGGGGAGGAAGTGCTGAATGATGAATGGAGAGGCTTGTTGAGTTGGTAGCCGTGGTGCTGTTTTTCATGCTGAATATGGCTGAAAGTGCGATTTAAAACGCAAAAGGTGTGGAAAACCCCAATAGATTTTGTAGCTCTTGTAGATATTATTGATCTGAATCAGGCATGGGTTACCTGGTTTTTATAACTACAAAGGTTAAAGAAGAAAGGAGAAGATGGATGAAAGCAGCCTACGGAAATGTGGCATTGGCGGCAGTGCTCTGCGCAGCGGTAAGTGGTGCAGCCAATGCGACGGTTTCTCGGGATCTGGCCTATCCGGCTGGTACGCCGACAGCAGAGGAGGTGGCGAAGCAGATCTATTTCGTTAACCATTTCTATGCCGTGGATGACTTCTCTATTGGTCGCAAGGGCAAGAAAAAGATCACTGTCATTATCAACAAGTCCAAGGGGGAGAGACCCACGACCAATACGGTGGAGCGTCACCTGAACAACAACTATTCAGGCGGTGCGGTCAAAAGCAAGGACCTGGCCATCTTCCGTTCCGGCAAGCTGAAGGGGACCGGCATGTTGATCGTCGATTACAGTGATGAGGCCAAGAGCCAGAGCTACTCGATCTGGCTGCCAGCGTTGCGCAAGGTACGTCGTTTTGCCCAGCCTGCTCATGACGATGCCTGGGGCGGTACAGACTTTACCTTTGGTGATGTTACCTTGAGAAAGCCGAATGATGAAAACCATGAACTGCTCGGTGAGACCACCATGCAGGGGTGCCTCGGCACCATAGACATGGGGGGGCAGCATACCCGGTGGACCGGGCGGGTAAAGGACTATATGGCGGCGGATTGCTCGGTTCAAGACAAGCAGGTCTACAGACTGAAGAGTACCCACAAGAAGGGTAACTGGTGGTACGACCATCGTATCAGTTACGTGGATACCAAAACCTTTGCAGACTACCGTACCGAATACTTCAAGGACGGTGAGAAGATCAAGGTCATTGACCGCGCGTGGCGTCCGATGGAGGGGGAGAGTGATCCCCGTGCCATGCGCTGGGGGTATTGGTATGGGACTACACTGACCACCGGCCATGAAACCATGGCAGTGATTCCAGAAGGGGTCGCCTCCTGGAATACCGGCAAGAAAGAGAAGTTCTGGTCCGAGCGAACCCTGCGCAAGATCAAGCGCTAACCCCAATTCCCTCCCCATTGTAGTGCCGAAAAAATGGGCATAAAGGGGAGGGGGGGGTAGAAGTTTACCCCCTTCACATCTCGGTTATACAACCAACAAAGCATTCAAGAGGGAAAATTTATGTACAAGAAGACAATGATTGCATCGGGGATCGCAATGGCTGTGGCTGCGTTACCGGTAATGGCGGATGGGCATGGCGAAGAATCCTTTATGGATATGCTGGAGATCTCCGGTGAGATCAAGAATGAGAGTGCGGTGTTTACTACAGGCGGTCAGACCATTGGTCAGGCAACTTCAACAACGGATACAACCACGAAACATGATAGTGGTGATCTCTACAAGTCAGAGAGCAGTGCCAAGATCTTTGTCAATGGTGATGTGGGGGAAGAGGGTTCTACCTTCCATGCAGAGCTGAATCTGCGTTATGACACGGAAGGTACTAATGGGTATAAAGGTGCAAAATCCTACTCACAGCATGATCTGTTGCGTGAACTCTATGTCGATACAGAGGTGGGTAATGAGGATAACCCTGTTTCCATTCGTGTTGGTAAACAGCAGGTGGTATGGGGTACTGCAGACGGTATCAAACTGCTGGATATTATTAACCCGACAGACTGGCGTGAGTTTGCCCAGAATACGATGGAGGATTCTCGTATTCCGGTCTGGATGGTCAATGCAGAAACGGATCTGGAGAGTGGGGGCAATGTTCAATTTGTTTTGAGTCAGGCTGAAGAGAACAAAATCCCTGGATTAAATGCATCAGGAGATCAAGGGCATCCGTTTGTGATGAAAGGGGTTGATACAATCACAGGTCAGGTAAATGGTATGCTGAATGTTGTTCCTGCAATGGGAACGGTTGCAAACACATTTCATACGCTAGGAAACTCAAATGGAATGACGCAGGCTTCTGTAGATAGTTTTGTTAGCAATGATGCCGGACAAGCAAGTGCATTTCGTGGAATTTGTACAGGAGGTGCGAGCACTACCGTTAGCTGTTTAGAGGCAGTTGTTAATGATGCAACTAATGAAGCGGGTAGTGCTGCAACAAATAATCAAAATGCTCAAAATTTATTTTCAGATACTACTACTGCCCAATGGACAGCGGGAAAAGCGAATCCGACATCAGTTTTTCACTATATGCCAGATGCGACATTTGCAACATTTGATCAATTTGTGAATCTAACAGCTCAGTATAAAGTAAAAAGATCTGATGATCCTGGTATTGGTTTTCGTTACAAAGATAGTATGGAAAGTGGAGCCAACTATTCACTGAATTTCTTTAGAGGTGAAGATGCTAATCCATATATTGAAACTCACTGGGAAGATGGTAGTGGTAATGTGCTTGCAGAGACTAGACAGGCAAATGGTTCATATGTAACGAATAATCTAGGTGATGGCACGACTGTTGGGGGATCGGTTGCTGGAGACCCTGGTGCAGTGTTTGTAATGGAGGAGAAAACACAAACAGTTACTAATCTAGGGGCTTCATTTGATACTTCAGTTGAAACTGAACAAATGGGTGCTGTTGTATTGAGAGGTGAGTTCTTGTATCAGAAGGATGTGCGTACACCTGTAGTTACAAGAAAGGCATCCAATGGTGTGGATCTTAATCATGGCTTCTTGGTGAGCTCTCTCAAAATGGAAGAAGGGGACATGTTCAAGTATGTTCTGGGTGCTGATGTGAATGTACTGACAAATATGATGGTTAGCGGTCAGTTTATTCAAATGCGTAATCTTGATTATGTTGATATCGGTAATAGTTCTGCCAGTGACTGGAAGTACACTGCTGATATGGCAACCATGCATTTAACAAATGGTCTGAATCAAGCAGAAAAAAATAAAGAGTTCTACTCATTATTCTTCTCCAAGCCATTCGGCGCCGAGCAGCAGCACCGTTGGAACAATATCTTCATGTTTGAAGAGAATGGTGGCAAGTGGAACCGCTTCG
>CAYFOU010000002.1:0-48847 GCA_964344805.1 uncultured Piscirickettsiaceae bacterium
TGGGGGTGTCAGTAATTGTGACTTTCATGTTGTCGATCTCCGAGTAGATTGGGAATGGGGTTATCTCTTGGGGTTATCTCTAAGGTGGATTAGGGTGATGAGGAATTTTTTTCTATTTTTATTCTGCTGTTTTCTACAATTGCGTCGTCTCTGGTCATTGTCTTTGCCCTCTTGGTTAAGTCTTTACGCTACTGCTGCAAACTGGTGCCCGTAGTGCTGCAAGGTTCTGAGGTTGCCGCCCATCAATCGGGTGAGCTGCTCTTTCAGCTGGTCTACGTACTGGCAATAAGCCAGACCACCAACATCAACACCAGACTCTTCGATAAGCCTGTAGGCTCCTTCGATGTTGCCTTGATCTGCGTAGGCGACGATTCTGATCTGTGTGTTGTTCATTATTCTCTAGGCAATCTCACTTTATAACCCGAATTATAACTACCTCTATATACAAAGGCAAGCACTTTTTTACTCTTTTTTTAACTATTTCACTTTTGTAACATGCAGTTACGTGTAGTTAGGTGAATTCTCGATAGGGGAGATTAGGGGGATTGTTGTATTTGCTGTAGATCTTTCCAGAGAAATAGCTCCTCATTCTCTCCGGCTGCGCCCACATCAGGGGATCTCTGAATTTTCATACCATGGCAAGGCCCCAGAATAGCGCCTCTCACAGGGCTATTTAGGGAGCGTAGACACACACAGAGGTGCAGGGGAGCACGGATTACTTGGGGAATATTCCCATCAGGACTACAGAGCCGTGCCCGTGCAACACTTCCCCTCTACTGCCTCTCAATCACGTTACTATCACGTTTTGCATCTTGGATTAGAGTAATATGTTGATATAAAAGGAAATATTGGGTATGCACGACGGGTTAATCAGCCGTCGTGTATGGGTTTCTGGTGCTTTATCGTGCGCTACGTGCCTGCAGGGCGAGCACCGAGGCGTATACCCTGCGTAATATTCGTGAGAGCGTGTTTTATTCCCTAGGTGACAGGGTGAGCAAGGGGGCAGGGGGCTATTGGTCTGGCTGGTGCATATTCTCGGTATGGGTGTATCGACATGGGGAGGGGCAGGGCCAGCAGATCTACCTATAGCCTCGGCCTACGATCTAGGGGAACCCCCTACCTTTCCTCCTCCCCCCCCCTACAAACCAATACCCAGTACCCATAAGGTTGACAATAATCCTCCCAAAACCCCTAGTAACCAATTGAAAATAAAAGCTGTCATGGTGCAGTGGTTGACAATAACTACGCATATTCCAGAGCTTTCACTAGCAGGAGCATCACCAGAGATCCCCCCCCCTGAACCTGAGCTGGGAGTCCCAGAAAAAATAGCGATATTCAATCAAATACCATAGTGCTCATAAAATAAGCAGCTGTATTGGTAGGTCACCGGTATACACCCCCGGGAGAGAGTTAACTAAGGCGCTGAAAGATAACGACCTACTGAATTGTGAAAATCGGTATGAAGGGGGTGAGGTGACCACCCTATGCCTGTGGATAAGTTGGGCAGGCACGAATGAGTTTGATGGTGGATCATAGGGGAAGGATAACGACCATGCTCAGGAGCGCAATAAAGCGCCCGCTGAGGCTTGAACTTAACTAAGAACGTGACGCCTTATTACGTCGCCTGGAGCTACTTGTTATGCGTGGACTTGACCTTAAACTCGCACTTTCCGGTATCGACAATGGACGATTTGAAGATGTAATTCACACGTTTTCTATTACCGACGCATGCGCTAAATGTGACTTCTTTAATTTAGCCATCAAGGACGGTAGACAGGCATACCGATGCAGATGCTCTCCATCGTGTATTGCTGCAACCTTGCATCCAGACATAGTTAGTTATCTCAAATGGATAGGCGAAGACGAACATAGAAGCAACCTGCGTTTAGGCGCATAACAGATTGCTGTGCTGAACAAAGATGTTTCACATCTGATGATATGGGGCAGCGAAACTGGCATTTTGAGTTTCAGGGTTACGCAAATTGATGGATGAGCTTTGATATGAAGACGGCAAGAGAGAAGTACATGAATGATGCGCTGCAGGTGCTGGATGAATACGTGAGTCGGGTGCCGAAAAGGAGCCCCAGTGGCCCCAGGAGCATAGTGGGTTCGCGTGGATTCTGAGGTCAGGATCAAATTCAGTGTGCTCTGGGGCAGTCTTGAGTTGATGCCGTGTGGTGGCGTTAGGTGGCATCCAAATCTCGATCTGAAGATGTCGGCTGATGAGCAGTTTAGAGAGAACCAGAAGAACGGGCACTTCAAGGGCAGGCGTCTGGTTAGTAAATACAACGGGGTTTCTGCATGAGCAAAATAGCTGAACTTCTTTTTCCGGCATCGGTGGCATCAACCGTCATCAGCCTTCCGGATCATCCATTGGGCGGGGCGGTATCAATTGGAATCATGGTGTTCTCTGCGTTGGTGTTGATCGCCTGGGAGCAGCGGTGGTGATCAAGCGCTTGGTCTGTTGGTGGCGTTTGAAAAAAGCGCGGCGAGCAGCAAAGAGGTACGGCCTTGATTTTGAGCATCGGTGCTGCTTCAGGCACCAAGTCGCAAGCATTGGTGAGGGTATTCAACATGGTGATGGCGAGATTGCCAGGGTACCCATGAAGAGCGGGAAAGTCGCGTTGTACAAGGTGACCAGTGAGAGGTTTGGCTTCACATCTGCTGATGATACGGGGCAACGAAACTGGCATTTTGAGTTCCAGGGTTATGTAGACCAAAGGGAGTAAGGCGGTGAATGACAGATATCAACATGCTGTAGATGAGATTCGAGCAGTGTGCAAAAAGCACGGGGTTTTCTTGGTGGGAACCTGCATGAGTGAAGGAATCTATGGAGAGATCCTTGTTGGAGACTCCAATGATCCGGAGGCATCTGGCTGGCTCAATGTGGAGGATCGCCTCAGAAATACGGTTGAAATAGAGCCGTCGGGCTCCGGTGGCTTCTTTTGCGTACATGGCATTGGAGAAATAGATACTTGCATGGCATTGGAGAATAGATGATTGATGGTTTCATAGTGGTTAGAGAGGAGCGGCATATCGATGACAAGCACTGGGTTTGTCATGAGCTAGATGACGCATTGAAGATTGCCAACGATGTTTGTGATTACTGGAAGAATCAATACGAGGTTGGGAGCGGGGATGGCTGCGTTGATGAAACCTTGTACGAAGGGCTGCTTTTCCATTTCAGTGCTGAAGAGGCTTTTCGAGTGCATGTCGAACCGGTAGAGATCAGGGCGGCCGGTGAAAACGAGGCAGCTGATGGCAACTAAAATCACCCTGATTGCCGCAATGGCAATGAACCGAGTCATCGGGATCAACAACACCTTGCCGTGGGATCTTCCAGAGGATTTGCAGCACTTCCGCGAACAGACCATGGGCAAGCCGGTGGTGATGGGCCGGAAGACTTTCGAGTCAATCGGGCGACCGCTGCCTGGCCGCAACAACATTGTAATCAGCAGGAACTCATCGCTGGAGATCGATGGTGTCACGATTGTGGGCTCGATCGATGAGGCAATTGAGGCAGCAGGTGTGGTACCGGAGGTGATGGTGATCGGCGGGGCCTCGCTGTATGAACTGGCTCTACCGATGGCCGACAAGATGGTGCTGACAATAATCGGCATCGATCCGGTAGGGGATGCCAAATTCCCAGAGTGGAATCCACTCGAATGGACACCGGTGTGGCGCGAGGATCGTGTGATAAATGATCCAATCCAGATGGAGTTCTCGTTCCTTACTCTCGAACGAAGATGGTGAAAATCGTATAGGGGGTGAATTTTCCCCATAGGCCATATTTTCACCCTCCGGAAGGGTGCGTCAACGCCATAAAAACATTCAGTGCCGTTGCCGTCGAAACAACCCCATGTTTTCTGTAGGGTTCGCTGTAGCGTGACGATTGCTTCGCGCTTTTGTTGACTGGGTTAGTGCGTCAGCCCGGGTTTCCTGTAGCAGGGGAGCCCGGGCTTTTATTTTTTCGGAGTCTGGAATGGGAACACCAAATATCGAGGAGGTCCAGGGGAAGGCGGCGATGCTGTTCCGTACTACCCATATGAAGTTGTCCGAGATCGGTGAAGCCGTTGGTGCGCCTGAATCTCAGATCCGGAAGTGGGTCAAAGACGGTCGCTGGAAGAAGGACTTCTCGCAGATCACGGCCAACAAGGTGCGTCGTGCAGTTGCTACCGGTACCTCCGCGCAGCTGAGCGATCAGGAAGCAGAGGAAGCATCCGAAAAACGAGCAGCTGAGATTGCCGATGGCATGGAGAGGGCTTTTTATAACGCCTCGGACATGATTGATCGAGTAGGTGATCTGATTGGAGAAGCCGATACTGGCGGCAAGTTGAAGGCGTTGGTTGAGGCAAACCACAAAGCTGTGGGTACTTTACGCGATATCGCCGACCTGAACCGGGATGACAACAACGAGCAGGCTGTCGACCAGATGGTCGCGTCACTGCTTGGTGAAGCGGAAGCGGCGATCAGCACATCTGAACAGAATTTCGAGCAGTCTGGAGCAAACCAGGAGCTGCGACACTAAATGGCGGTAGTTGCGAGAAACAGCCTGGCCGCCCAGGTTGGGGCTCTTCGTGCCGATTTTGTGGGATTCTCGGCCGCCACCTTGAAGATCAAGGACAAGGACTCGGGGATCTTGGTGCCGTTCAAGATGAACGTTGCCCAGATTTACACCCATCGGAAGATTGAGGAGCAGCGGGCGAAGACCGGCAAGGTCCGGATCATTGCCAGCAAGGGCCGTCAGCAGGGGATTTCCACTTATGCGGAGGGCCGCTACTACTGGCGGACAACCGGCTCCCAAGGGAAGAATGCCTTCATCCTGACCCATGATCAGGGGGCGACCGACAATCTGTTCTCGATGGTAGAGCGGTTTCACACCTCTTTTCCAGAGCAGCTGCGGCCACAACTCGGAACCGCGAACGCCAAGGAGCTGCAGTTCAAGTCACTGGGCTCCGGGTACAAGGTGGGTACCGCCGGCAACAAGGCAGTTGGCCGAAGCTCAACAGTGCATTTCTTCCATGGGTGTCTGGGTGAAGATACTCCAGTGCTTTTTCCAGATGGTCGGCTCACACCGATCAAGGATGTTGATGCTGGCTTTGAGGTTGTTACCCACACCGGGAAGACTGCGGCAGTCACATTCAAGAGCAAGCAGGAGAAAGGGTGCCTTTCTGTGAAGCTCAGAGGGCTGACAAAGTTTCCTCTGATTGCGACACCAGAGCATAGGTTCTGGACGCAAGATGGATGGAGGGAGCTGCGAGATATCAAAGCTGGAGATTCAATAGGATTTCCGGTGAGAACAATCACAGATGAGCGTGAGCTGTTTGTGATTGATGGATACAAGCCGGAGAGGGAGCAGAAGGGTGGTAGCCACCATATTCCTGCAAAGCCTTATGTTTATGCCGATTTTGATTTTGGCAGAGTGCTTGGATTGTATCTGGCAGAAGGGTTGGTAATCCTTCAGAACAAAGATCCGCATTATCCAAGTGCGGTGAATTTTACGGTACATAGAGATGAGGTTGATAGAACGCTTGAGTGGCTGAAACCATTCGAGGAAATCTACTCTTCGATCTCCGTGCGAGAGAACAAAGATACTCTGGCGCGGCAAGTTGTTGTGTACGGAACCAATTTTGCCCGGACAGTTCTCGGTTTGTGCAAAAGAACGGACGATAAGCAGCTCCCGTCAAATTGGTGGAGCTATGGTGAAGAGTTTGCCAAAGGTCTGCTGGTTGGATATCTGTCTGGTGATGGGCATGTTGCAGTAAAAGAGCGTCGTATCCGTGCAACTTCTACGCGAGAAGCCATAACTACCGGCATGAGGGATGTTACAGCCTCTCTGGGGTATGGATGGGCCTCTATTGAATACAAGGTGGCTGCCGAGCGTCACGGACGCAATGAGCAGGCTGCATACACCTATTCTCTGTGTGGTGATGGTGCTGTTGATGTGAGTGAGATGCTTGATAAGCCCATTCCCAAACGGGAGCGCAAAAGATCGACAGGCAAGATTGGAAATGCAGCGACAACCACCAAAGTTGAAGGTGGTTACGCCTGGATTAGGGTTCGCAGTATTGAGGATGCCGGGCTGAGAACAGTGTATGACCTGGAGATTGGTCACGGTGACCATTCCTACTGCACGATTCATGGCGCCACACATAACTCTGAAGTTGCCTTCTGGCCCAATGCAGAGGAGCACCTTTCCGGTGTGCTGCAGGCGGTACC
This sequence comes from uncultured Piscirickettsiaceae bacterium, assembly GCA_964344805.1. Classification (GTDB taxonomy): domain Bacteria; phylum Pseudomonadota; class Gammaproteobacteria; genus Thiopontia. Next base: position 6,220 of record CAYFOU010000002.1, read on the forward strand.
GGATGCCCCGGGCACGGAAGTGATTCTGGAATCTACCTCGAACGGGGTGGGCGGCGTCTATTACGACTACGTGATGGAGGCCATGGCCGGTGACGGAGAGTACGAGCTGGTGTTTGTGCCCTGGTACTGGCAGCCAGAGTACCGGAAATTCAGCTTCCGGCAGGGTGGCGTTCGTCATACCAGCGAAAATATTGCGCTGGATGATGAGGAGAAGTACCTCGTTGCGGAATATGGGCTGGATAACGCCCAAGTGCTGTGGCGCAGATCCAAGATCCATGAGTTGAAGAGTGAGGATTACTTCAAGCAGGAGTACCCCTTTACGGTGATGGAGAGCTTCATTGCTTCCGGCCGAGGAGTGTTTGCCGGTAAGTGGCTCCAGTCTGCGACAGATGAATGCTTCAATCCACGGATGATCGCCACGGTCGACACCGTTCGGATCATTGCGCGGGCGGATGGTGAACTCCATGTGTGGGAGAGCCCGCGCCCGGGGAAGAAATACTTCATTGCGGCAGATCCGGCTGAGGGCCTGGCCTCCGGTGACTGGTCTACCGCCCAGGTGATTGATGAGCTTGGCAATCAGGTGGCTGAGTACCGGGCGCATGTTGATCCTGACCTGTTTGCGCATCACCTCAAAACATTGGGCAAGTGGTACAACAAGGCGCTGCTGATTGTGGAGCGCAACAACCATGGCCAACTCGTCAACCATAAGCTCGCCCGGGAGATCGGGTACCCACGCCTCTATATGGAGGAGGCAGAGGATCATATGGCTGACGGCAAAGTCGTCAGAAAGTATGGCTGGCTGACGACCACCCGCACCAAACCGATGGTGATCGATAATCTGGTGGCCCTGGTCCGAGATGGAACCAGTGGAATCGTAAGCCGACGCCTGATCACTGAGATGCAAACGTTCGTCGTAGATGACCGAGGCCGGACCAATGCGCAGTCCGGAAAGCATGATGATCTGCTGATGGCCTACGCCATTGCCCAGTACGTTCGATCGAAGAACGTCAAAAAGAAAAACAACCGGATCTGGAAAGGCCAGAAGCGACGGGTTGTGGATCAAATCGCAGGATTTTAATGAAAAAAAGATGCAAGTTTTGCTCTGAATACCGGGGCGACAGGACAAATTCAGGAGTTTGCAGAGTCAAAAACCGACGGGTATCCGATAACAAACGATGCCCTGAGTTCAAGCCGAATGATAGGACCGCAGGAAAATCCGATACTGGGGGGTAATGCCCTCACAAATCAGTTGATGATGAGTCTTGCGCCGGAAGGAGCAGGGCCTGCGGAAGTAGAAGGGCATGCTCTTGAGCAATTTGTGATCGACAGCCTCGGCGGTACGCTGCAAGGGATGTTTGATGAGTGGCGGATGGCGCGGCAGCCGACTGAAGATGAGTGGCTGAAGGATCTGCGAGCTTTCAATTCGCAGTATGACCAGGCCACTCTGGACCAGATCGGGGATCGGTCAAAGATCTATGTTCCACTGACGCACACCAAAACGATGGCTGCATTCAGCCGGATCGTCGACATGCTGTTCTCATCGACAATCAAGCCGTGGTCGGTAAAAGAGACGCCTATCCCGTCCGCAATTCCCGATCCCGAGGGCCGGGCTCAGTATGAGCAGATTCAGCGTGAGTTGAGTGCCGCCATCAACAGTGGTGAGTTCCCTGCAGATCAAGACCCCCGGGTGGTGATCGCTCAGCGGATGAAGCAGTTTCAGGAGGAATTCCGGCTGCGTCAGAAGAAGTTGGCCCGCGAAGCTGCGCGACTGATGACGGAGCAGATTGACGATCAGCTGCAGGAGATCAGCTTCGAGTCCACGGTGAAGCGTGCGCTGCAGGAGATGTGCATTATCGGCACCGGTGCCATCAAGGGAGCCACAATGAAGGTGGCTAACACCCGGGGCTGGCAGATGAGTGACGGCAAAGAGAGCTGGGAAATTGCATTTACCCAGACCCCTCGACCGGATGCGACTGCAGTTTCCGTGTTTGACCTGTACCCAGACCCATACTCTGCAGACCTGAACCAAGTTCCGGCCATCTTCCGGAGGCACGTAATGACTCGGACGCAGTTCCGGGCACTGTATGCGAATCCAAAGTTCAGCAAGGAGGTTATTGAGGAGCTGATTACCTCCCATCCCGGGGGTAACCATACCGATCTGCCCCATGAGATTGAGCGCCGTCGTATCGGCAACGTGCATGTCTCCGGCAACTCCGGGCGCTTTGAGGTGCTCGAATACTGGGGCAATGTTGATGGCAATGACCTGCGTCGTGCTGGTGTTGAGGTGAAAGATCCCTCGCGGGAGTACCAGGCGAATGTGTGGATCTGTGCCGGCAGGGTGATTATGGCCCGCCTGAACCCGACGCCAGAGAAGAGAATTCCATATCAGCTGGTGCCCTTTGAGCGCCTGCCGCATCAGCTTTGGGGGATCGGTCCTCCACGCATGATGCGAGGCTCTCAGGCAACGCTGAATGCCTCCGCCCGGGCGCTGCTCGATAACTTGGGTGTCACCTCCGGTCCTCAGTTTGAGGTCAACCTCGACATGCTGGCCGATGGCGAAGACCCCACGGATATTCGATCGTTCAAGGCGTGGATGCGTGAAGGTGGTGATCCAAATACACCCATGATTCGCCAGTTCCAGCCCAACAGCAATACAGGAAATCTGGTTGCGGTGATGAACACCTTCCGTGAATACGCGGATGAGGAGACCAGTCTGCCGCGCTACATGCACGGTGAAGGTACCGGTGGCACACGTACCACTGGCGGCCTATCCATGCTGATGGGGGCGGCCAATCTGAGCATCAAGAGCATCATCAAGAATGTTGATGATTACCTCTTCTCACCGTTGGTCCACTCATTCTACGACTGGAACATGCGCTGGAATCCGCGCCAGGATATCAAGGGAGATATGCGAATCATCGCTCAGGGCTCAACCTCTCTGGTTGCCCGTGAAGTTCAGTCTGAACGCATGCTCCAGTTTGCCAACATGACGGCATCAGAATACTTCGCATCGAAGGTCGACCATGAGGCGATCCTGAAGGAAATTGCCCGGGCCATGGAACTGCCGGCTGACCTGATCATCAATCAGGATGGGCCAACCGAAGAAGAAGTCCTGGCCAAGAAGATGGCGCAGCGTAAGGCTGAACTTGATATCGAGCTGGATGAGGCGAAGCTGCAGAAACTGCAGTCTGAGTCGCATAGAGCGACTGTGGACGCAGAGACCATGCCGATTGTCAGACACTCGGAAAGCCAGAAAGATCTGGCGGTAGCCCAACGTGCTGCAGCTGAAATTGCGCTGCAGCAGGATCAGGCAGTTGAGGCGCCGCCCATCCCCCAGTCGATGCAACGGGCACCTGATCGATCCGTTTCATCTCAAATGCAATACGCCTGATGAAATTGAATGAAGCACAAGCCGAGGCCATTTTATGGCTGAGCAGTGGTGGCAATGCCGCAGCATGGAAGGTGATCGAGGATATGTTCGACAAATCTCTGGAATCTGCCAGAGATGATCTGGAGAAGAACAGTGATCCACATTTTCTGCACAAGAGACAGGGGGCAGCAGAAGCCTATCGAGGCATGAAGGATCTCCGGGAGAGAGCGGAGAAGCTTTTAGTGAACAAACAACGTCCCTGATTCCAACAGGGGACAACGAATTGCGGCTGATGCCGCATACGAGCCGGAACAGCCCGTGAGGGTCTCCGGCTTTTTTTATGGATGAAGGAGAGGCGGCGGGTTCCGTTTTACGGGTAGACCAGGTGACAAGCTCCCGACATCCCTTTTGTGTTGGAGAAAACATGAGTCACGAAGATGATCTGGTAGCACGCCTCGACGCGGATGCGGAGAAGGCGTTATTGGATGCTGCTGGGGCAAATGACGCCGGAGAGCAGGCGGATGTTGCTGAGCAGCAAAATGATGAGCCACAACAAGGTTCGCAACAGCAGGAACCACAGGAAGCAACGGTCTCCCCAGAGGAACAGCCGGTAGTAACTGAGCCTCCTGCTGAACAAGCGAGTAGCCAGGATACAGGGCCATCAGTGGATGGACTAACACTTGAGAATGCTCAAGAGCGACTGAGAAATGCTGAAGCTGCGGTTCGCGGTGCACAGCGGAAGATGACCGAGGCGACCCAAGAGGCCAGCAAACTCCGAAAGGAGAATGATGAGCTGAAGGTGCTGTTGAAGGATACCCGTGAAGCGGCCAATGGGCTGCGTGAGCAGGTAGAGCAAATTCGGGCAGGAGCTGCACAGCAGCAAGAGCCGCAGAAACCTGATATCAGCAATGTTGTTGAGGACTATGGAGAAGGGCTTGCACCTCTGGTGGAAGGCGTTACCCAGACTCGGGACGCAGTTGAGAAGACACAGCTGGAAAACAGGGAATTACGCAACGATCTCGACGAGATTCGCAAGCGTCAAGAGGCTCGCGAGGCCGAGGATGCGAAAGCGATCTGGAAGCGAGAGATCCTTGAGAAACACCCCGATGCGTTCCAGCTATCCGAGACCATGGACTTTCAGGGCTGGCTTTCGCGCCAGACTGATCTGATCCAGGGCATTTTCAAAAGTGGCGGTTCAGCCGATGTGACCATGATGTTCGACCTCTACAAGCGAGATGTTGGAGTGCAGACACAGCAATCCCAACAGCAGCAACAGGAGGATCAGCGACTGAATGAGGCACTCGAATCCGCAGAACCGAACGTGGAGTCAGTGCAAGTCGATCCAAGTGCGGATACTTCGCCGTCATTTACCACCAAGCAACTCGGACAGCTCAACCAGAGCTATGACGAATGGGTGAAAAACGAGGCTGCGATCGATGCAGCCATGGCAGCGGGGAACGTCCGTTAATCCACTGATATTCAGTAGCTGATCCATAAAGAAATCAGACCGCCAACAGGCGGTTTTTTTGTTTTTGGAGTAAGCAAAAATGGCTACTACTTTCTACAGTAATCAGAACCTGGCATCGGCCTCTCCGGCCAACTTCGTGCCAGAGTATTGGTCTGGCAAGATGTTGGCTCGTTTCTACGAGTCCACTATCCTGCCTTCACTGGTGAACACAGACTACGAAGGCGAGATTAAAGCCTCCGGCTCAACAGTCCGTATTCGCCGCCCCCCAGTTGTGGTCGTGAAGGACTACAAGCCTTCCGGTACCCCCGGATATGATCCGGTCGCCGATGGCATCACCTATGACGAACTCTCGGCAGAGGAGATCGTCATGGAGATCAACCAGGCGAAGATGTATGCGTTCAAGGTTGATGATGTGTTGGCTGCACAGGCAGACATCAAGATCGTGAGCGAAGCCATGAAGGATGCCGCTCAGAACATGAAGATCGTGGTCGAGCGTGAGACATTCGAGTACATGTACACCGGTGTCGATGCGGCGAATCAGGTCGGTTCTGATGTGGCTCCTGAAGTTGTGGGTGCCAACAACATCATGGAATACGTTCTGGAACTGGGGCAGCGCCTTGATGAGGCCAACATCCCTGAAGAGGGTCGTTATCTGGTCATTCCACCATGGATGGCGAGTCGTGCGAAGAACTCTGATCTGCGCCAGGTCAGCGTAACCGGTGATAACAAGTCGCCTCTGCGCAATGGCGTGGTCGGCCAGCTGGATCGCTTCACCATCTATCAGTCCAACCTGTTGCCACAGGTTTCTGACGGTGCGGGCGGTTTCTCCACTGCTGTCATTGGTGGTACGAAGGCGTTCTGCTCCTTCGCTACCCAGATCGTGAAGACCGAGGACGTTCGTCTTGAGAAGCAGTTCGGCGACGGTGTTCGTGGTCTGCAGGTCTATGGCCGCAAGGTGGTACAGCCGAAGGCTGGTCTGGTGCTGTTCGCCAAGCCTGGTCAGATGAACCCTAACTAATGGGTGTGATGAACCCCCGTTCCAGAGATGGAGCGGGGGTTTTTCTATGAATGAATGGAGAGAAAACGATGAGTGAAACAATCACCAACCCCATGGAGATGGATAAGGATCAGCTTGCTGAGTACGCGAAAGAGCAGCATGGCGTGACCTTTACCGCTCAAGAGATGCGTATGGGCATCGACAAGCTGCGCAAGCGTGTTGCAGAGATGGACAGCAAGAAGGCTGAACAAGAACCTCCTGTTGAGGATGAGGCTGCGGAACCGATGCCTGATTCTGAGCCTGCAGAGGTCGAGGTGACTTCAAGTGATGAGGTAACTGATGAAGTTGTTGTAGAGAAAGCATTGCCACTAGGCCGCTATGTTCAAAATCCTGTTACTGGAGCGATCTTCAGTGCGACAGGCAAGATGGCCCGAGAGCATCCTGACTGGCCGGCCTGCGATGAGAATGGAAAGAGCCTGTAATGGCCTTTTTCAAGGATCTTCTGGATGGAGTGCTTCCTGAAGTAACAGGATGCCCGAAATCCGTTGCGATCAAGGAGATCAGAAACAGTGCAATCGAGCTTTGTCGACATGCACCAATCTGGACTGACCTGATCGATGGGATTGAGACAGACGCAGATGATGCACAGGTAGAGCTTGATGCTCTGATCCCGACCGACTCGTCCATTCACAAGGTCCTTTCTCTTACCAATGGTGGAAGGGAGATGACTCCAGAAGTTGTCTCCTCATTCCATCGATTTGATTCCAGATATTCAGTACCTGGTCGGCCACGGGTCTATGTCTCCCCAGCACCCAATCTCGTAGTGGTGTCGCCGATACCTGATGGAGTCTATGAGTTGAAGGCGGCGGTATCCCTTACGCCAACAGGCGCAGCAGAAGTGGTTGATGACGATGTATTCAGTGTGTGGGGGCAGACCATGGTGAATGGAGCCCTTCACAGACTGATGCGATACACCTCAACCCCATGGGGAAACCCAGATCTATCTGCTTATTACGGGCAACTGTTCCAGGCTGACAAGAGCCGGGCTCGCCGTGAAAGCGTGACCACCCACAGTGCCATGAGCCGGACGATCAAGCCGGTGTCATTTATTTAGGAGAGCGAAGATGGCTACAGTTTTGGCCGATCACATTCTGGATCGTGCAGCAACGATCCTCCAGGACACCACCGGTACGCGATGGCCGAAGGATGAGCTATTGGGCTGGTTGAATGATGGGCAGCGAGAAGTTGTTCTTCATCGTCCGGATACCGGTGCAATTAATGCGGCTATCCCCATTACTGCCGCCAAGAGCAAGCAGACACTGCCTGCGGCAGCATTGAAGCTGATTAATATCACTCGGAATGTGACAGCGACTGATCCTGATACGATCACAGCATCGGGAGGGGCAATCCGCAGGATTGAGCGCCGCGTGCTGGATGATCAGGTTCCTGATTGGCACTCAATGACTGATAGCAAGGTTGCACATTTTGTCTATGACGAGCGTGATCCCAAGACTTTCTATGTATACCCGCAGCTGAGTGCTGATGGATATGTTGAAGGGGTCTACTCATCAGCCCCTGCAGATGTAACAACGCCGGACTCTGAGGTTATCTCGCTGGATGACATCTATGCAAATGCAATTCTGGATTATGTGTTGTTCAGAGCCTATTCGAAGGATGCGGATTATGCGGCTAATTCCCAGCGTGCGGTAGGGCACTACCAGTCATTCATGGGTAGCCTGGGTGTGAGCATTCAGAGTGATCTGCAAGTCGCAGTTCAGGGGACAACCAATGATGGTACACCTGGCAATGCAGTTGTGCCAAAGCCTCCGCGAGCGTAACAGAGGGGTGAGGCAGAGATGGCTACAACGAAGGTTGTCGACCTGATTGCGAGGGCTGGAGAGCTGTTGCATGACCCTACATATATTAAATGGACCAAAAGTGAACTGCTGTCTTGGTTGAATGCTGCACAGAAAGCCATTGTGCTGCAAAAACCAGACACTTATGTCGTGAATGAGGAGTTCACTTGTGTTTCTGGAGAGACAAAACAGACCTTGCCATCCAATGGACTTCGGCTGCTTGAGGTTGTGCGGAACCTGACAGATGGCTCGACCGGTGAGGCGATTTCAATCGTGTCTCGTAGTGTGATGGATACCACAGTGCCAAATTGGCACTCATCAGCGGCAACCATCAATCTTGAGAACTATATCTTCGATGAGCGCGATCCCAAGCACTTCTACGTGTATCCGGTCCCAGATGTCGATGTGGTCATTGAAATTATCTACTCAAAAGCACCGGATCTAATCAGCGTAACCAATTATGAAACGGACACTCAGGTTATCGCGCTGGATGATGTGTATGAGAACGTGATTCTCGACTACATCCTCTACCGGGCCTATTCAAAGGACGCTGATTATGCCTCCAACGGGCGGAAGGCAATCAGCCACTACAACGATTTTGCCAATGCAATTGGCCTCAAGATGAAGGCGGACATTGTTTCCAGTCCGAATGCTCAGCCATGAAAAGAGATGTGCTTGAAATCGTCCAGGGGGACAGCAGATTCCCATTGGAGGTTCAGCTGTGGGAGCGGACAGATACTCCTGAAGAGGACCGTCCCATTGATCTGTCTGATGCGAGAAAGATTTTGCTGCATCTCTTTTTCAAAGGGGAGCCAATCCACACCTTTGAGATGTCGATCTACACCAACCCCAAAAATGGCACCGTAATGAATGAATTCTGGGGGGATGTCTGGAGAGAAAAAGGTTCCTATCGAGCAGATGTAGAGATCCAGTACCTGGACGGTGGTGGCTCCAAAACAATGCAGAACCAGATCTTTTTCAAGGTCCGGGAGAAGGGTGGGAAGTGAGTAGGTTTCGGCACAAACAGAACTACCAATTCCGCTTGGTGGTGAAGAAAAAGCGATTTGAGTTGACTGCTCGTATACGCCCCAAAAAACCTTCTGACTACAAGACAAGCCGACTGGGTGAGGAGCTGATCGGCAACTTCAGGATAGGGGAATAGCTGGTGTCTGTTCAATTTAGCAATGATGCCTACGGGATCGTAGTGGCGCCGATCGGGGTTGATGACACCATAATCGAAATAGACCCGGACTTCTGGGACATGTTCCCAGACCTGACTGGTGAGTATTACTGCTACCTCTCGATAGTGCCATCGGGTGAGCAGAAAACAGCCGAGATCGTGAAGGCAACCGACTTCACAGATGGTGTTTTCACTGTTGAACGAGGGGTGGATGGAACTACGGCCAAATCCCACAAACGTGGCTGTCGGGTCGGCATGAGGTTGGTCAGTGCTGCGTTATATGCGCTCAAGGATGATCTCGCAAACCAAGCGCTACGCAGCAATACCAGGTTGGTGGATACGCTTAATGAGCAGCTTGCTCATTACTCAGAAATTCTGACTGCAGAACTCCCTGTGCGTAATGAAGAAGATGAGATCAATGAGGACACGCTGAACAAACAGGCGCGATTCCTCGATCAGAAGGTGGCTGCAATTGCCAGCGCCCTTTCCGTGTTTGCAACCCAGACATCAGCACGGCAGCAATAACGAGTAATGGTGGATGGCGTTGGGTTGCGTTAAGGGGTTGGTGCTCCTGATGCCGTCTACCACCCATTTCCGATGAGGTTGCCCTCTGTGATTGAGATTCGATTGCAGAGGCCAACCCCAATCAAGTCGCCCCGCAAGGGGTTTTTTTTTGCTCCAAATATTTAGGAGAACTATTAATGGCGACACAAGCTGAAATCGAGACCCCCGTAGTGGTCTCACTGGACCAGGTTGCAAACGTTGATGCGGCTGCGATCTCTTCACCAAAACCCACTGACGTTGCTGCTGTAGCTGCAGAGAGCAAGTCTACTCCACAATCTGTTACCGCACCTGCGGCTCCAACCTACCAGACCATCTCTACTGCAGAAGTGGTTACTGATGAGGTGCTCAACCGAAATGCAGAAACGCTGGCTGCGAGCGTCAACCAGATTCTCAGTGATTGGTCTACCGTTCTGAACGGCATCATCTCAGATGTGGGTTCTGATGCCGGTGCTCAGGTTATTGAGTTCAACAACAAGATTGAGCTGATGCGTGCTGGCATCAATTCTGCTCTGGCGGATGTGCGCAATGCAAACGTCACTCAGAACGCAGATATTGCTGCGGCTGTAAACGCTCGAATGGGCGTGGTTGCCGGCAATATGAACAAGCTTCTGGTTGCTCTGGAAGAGATCGACGGCAAGGTTGTTGCTCTGGATAGCGTTTATGGCACTGATCAGGATATTGCTGCGAAGGTCGCCAATATCAATGCTCAGCTGGAGTCCATGAATGCTGCTGATCTGGATATCGCCGGTCTGCTGACCAACACCGCCGCTGAGCTGGATGCTGTACTGCGAATCCAGCGCAAGGAGGTCACTGTGGCAGCTGGTACCGGTACCTATGCGTTCAATCTGGACAGTGAGGGCATCGGTGCATTTGCTGCGGTTGCCGACTACAGCTGTTCAATCGAAGTGGTTGGTAACCCCCAGGTTGCCGGCACCATCATGCACAAGACCGCAACCGGCTTCGAGATTGTTCTGAAATCTCAGGGCGTTCACTTTGTCCCACAGCCATGGGATGCAGCAACCGTTCCTGTCGCCGTTGAGGTGACTGTCGCGCATGCGCCGCGTACACAGGTGTCCGTTTGACCCGGGCAATGGGAGCGGTGAATCCACAATAGGCAGCAATACCATTGGTAGCAACACCATGGGCTGATGTCTTGAGTGGGATCAGAAAGGGAGAGGGGCTTCGGCCTCTCTCCTTTTTTTATGGACTACCCGTAGTAAGTGCCTGGGCACTTCCTACTGGATGACCGTAAGGAGATATTGAGATGGCACAGGAAAATACCGGATTGAGCGGGGAATCAGATACTGAGGAGGTCGTTTCTGATCCAACCCCGATGGGATCACCAGCAACGCAAGCTGAACTGGATACGGAGCACGTTGTCAGCATTACTTCGCCGGCGGCAATGAATTCAGCCTCTATTGCTGTACCAACAACACCTCAGCTTCATGATCCAGATGTTTCAAACAAGATCTCTATCCCTGGTGTTACTGCTGGAACGGTCACCTACACGCCGCAGAGCACAGATGATGAGATCAACAACACTACGTTGAATGTTGCAGCTGAATCGCTGAAAGAAAATATCAATCTGAAGCTCTCGGAGCTGGCAAATAATGTCACGCAAGCGATTGGCACGGTCAATACCGATATGGTCGCACAGATTGGTGATTTCAATAGTCAGCTGGATTCGTTCAAGATTTCTGTACTTAGAGCTTTTGATGATCTGAAATTGTCTGAAGTTGAGCAGAATGATGGCATTGCCAGTGAGGTCAACCGGATTGCAGGAACACTGCTGGAGAATATCAGGGTTGTCGCAGAAGGCGTTGCCGATGCGCAATCAAAGATTGCGGCAATTGATGATCTCTATGGTAGCAGTTCAGATACGGCCAAGATCGTTTCTGAAATCCAGGGGATGATCGATACCCTGCGCGGCACCGATCTCTCTGCCTTGCAGGCAGTGGATGGTGCAATCGATGCCGTCAATGGGATGACCAGAGTCTTTCAGAAAGAGGTAGAGATGACCTCCAGCACGGGACGCTACAACTTCAATCTGGCTCTGGAAGAGGCTCCGTCATTTGCTGTGGTTGGGGATTATGTGGTCACAGCTAATGTTGTGAACAATCCACAGGCCATGGTCTTTATCGAGAATAAGAAGAGCGATAGCGTCGATCTCCTGGTCAAGTCATATGGGCGTCATTATGTTCCGCAGCCAGTTGATGGGGCGACTACGCCAGTGCTGATTGCGGTATCGATCACGCATGCGCCTACGGCGAAGCTGACAAATGTTGTTCCTGTGCTGAAGGCTGATGGCTCCGGTACGGACAACGTGACTGTTGGTGAAGAGCCTGTCGTCACCGGAGGTTGATCGTCATGGCCTACAGACAACCAGTAATCAAGCTGACTCAGAGCGATACGCTGCCGCCTATTGATCTGACGGTTCTTGATAGTGAACACCCACAGCCGGGGATGGACCTGGACAGGAATAATCCTGATACATGGGCTCGCATCAATTTGTCTGCTGTGAAGCGGGTTGTCCTTCTTTTCAAGCTGAAGGAAGAGTTCAGTGAGCCTGCAGAAATTCCATGTGAGATTGTCAATGCTGCAAAGGGTAGTGTGCGAGTCGAGTGGTCAGAAGGCGACTTGGATATTTCAGGAGATTATGAAGGGAAACTGCGCATTGAATACCATGACGCAGTGAATGAACTAGAAGGCATTAAGCCTCGTTTGCTGCAGTGGACATCGACTGTTGAGTTGAAATTCAAGGTAAGCCCTCTGTTCTGAAATGAAAGGTTTTGAGGACATTCTTGCAGCGACCCAGGATGGACAGGGTATTGAGATAAAGGCGAGCCCTGATGGGTTGAGCGCGGTAACTGACCTCTATTCTCTGTCGTTCAAGGCACAGCCGGTTGATCTGAACTCTTATATCAACAGCCACAGGGTCTTTGAGTCTGAGGCGCTGATGGTGAGCAGCGTAAGCATTCAGCTTCTTCAGGATCTGGATGACTCTCAAATCAAGTCTGTGATTGCATTTGCAGAGGACGTTGCTCCTGTACTGGTTCGCAATATGACGCCAATTGAGCTTGGCCTTGGGGATGTTGCGGTTGTTGTTCCAGAGAAGGTGTTTGTTGATAGCTACACCATGGTGGATGAGACGAAGGTCTATCTTGAGTCGTACCATGGAACCCGGATGGGCTTAGATGAGACCCTCTCATCTGAGATCAATCATGTATTTGGGATCACTGTTGGGTTCAGCGGGCAAAATCTGGTATTCGTCAATGACAAGGGCCTCTCGCATTCGTTTGATGTGGTGAGTGAATCCAGTGTAGAGGTTGTTAAAGGGCCATTTGTTGAAACAGTTTCAGCATCTGATCAATTCAGCATTGAGCCGGAATTTCGTCTCAATGATTTCGTGGTGCTTGGATTGCGGCATCATAGAGAGATTGAGAAGCCGTTCTTTAAGACACTAACTCTTCCGAGTCGTGTTGCATCAGAGATTATCAGGAGCATCCCTGACGGCATTGTAACGGCCAATGATGCAGCCTCGATTGAAGCTGATAAGCCATTTGGCAGTGAGATTGTGGTTGGCGACCTCTCTTTGTCTGAAGTTGAAAAGCGAGCAAACTCATCATTGCATATAGATCACCATATCTATGCGCCATGGGCGCACTATGGCCGTATTTCACGCTTGCCATTACCGGTCGTTACCCAGAAAGAGTTCAGCTTCAATGCGCCTCTGGACAGGCTTGCAATAGAGGATTGCATTTTTGTTCGCAAAAAATTGAGCAGGATCTGGTATTCAAATGCCGTAATACAGGATGCTCATGGGGTCGAAGTGGTTAAGGGCTTTGCTTCATCAGCAGGTACCAGCAGTCGTATGGCTGCCCGTATGGCATCGGCGTATACCAGCAAGACCAGATTGAGTGACCAGATGGTCACTGAGATCAGTCAGTATCATCACAGCATCGCCTCGCTGAGAGATCAGATAAAGATTGGAAAAATGATCTCGGAAGCTATGAATAGTGGAGTTTCCGTTATTGACTGGCAGAAATTGATGGCAAAGAAAAACCCTATGGTTCCGCTGGGTTTTTCTCACAGCAGTTCAGTCTATGGCAGACAGAGCTTTTTTGATGCTGTGTCGTTACTGTCAGACAGAATCGATATTGATCGATTCTCAAGGCTTATTGATAAGCTGGGGATCAAAGATGAGATTAATGTTTTAGCTGTATTTCAAAGGCCACTATTTGATTCATTTGGCTACTCAAATACACGCACCATTGGAGTATTCAAATCCCCAATAGACTCAGCCACATTGACTGATCAGGCATCCAGGAGATCTGAAAAGTGTGTTGATGATGCTTTTCTGTATAGCCATCAAATTGGTTATGAGGGGCGTTTAAATCTGAGTTCAGTGTTCGGATGGAGCAGTGATATCAATATCTACGCCCTGAAGCAAAAAGGGTTGCAGTGTGAGTTTGGGTATTCACAAGTCGTCACTGAGGTGGTTGATAAAGGGCTCCAGATTGATTTGGGTATGGTGAGCAGACCATCTATCTTCAATGGTAAGAGCCTGGGTGAGGAGATGAATAGCCATTCTGCACTGGGCAAAGACACATTCCATGCGCTGTACTCCGGGTTTGGCTTTGACTGCATGATCAATATGTATGCCCTGCGTATGCATTCTATGGGTGATCATTTTGGATTCAATGGGCAATCATGGGCGTATTCTCGGAAGGGGATTTCTGATGTTGCTGAATTGGGATCAGCGACAGCGGTTGAGGCTTCAGCCGAAAGGAGTAGCAGGCTCCTATCCCGCAACGATCTGAGTAAATCGCTGAGCAGACCACTGTCTACTCAATTTGGGTTTGGCAATTACGTTGATTTGTATTCGCTGCTCAAGGCCAGCAATGAATCAATATTTGGCTTCTCTGGTGAGCAGCGTCATCTGGTTGCTCCTGGGGCGGTCTCTGTATCCTTGATTGAGAGCCGTGCAGGGAAAGGGGTCTCGAAACAAACGTCCTCTTCTGTGGAGATGACCATACGTATTGGTACCTTCCAAAACAGAAGATTTAATGATGTTCTGGGCTTGCGATCACAATCTGGCCTGGTGAAACGCAGGGATGCTTTTGTGGAAAGCAGCCCTCTTTGGTTTAACTGTAATAGTGCATTGAGCACAACTGTATCGACCGCCTCTAGGTTTGACATGTACTGTGTCACAGGAGTTATACAGGATATGTCTACTGATGGTGTGATTGGCTTTGATCACCGATACAGGTTTCAGAATGAGATAGGGGTAAATGATTCCACGGATGTGGTGCTAAATACTGGTGATGGAGAGCACCGTTATCTCATGAATCCTGTTACAGGAGAGTGCTTTCTTGATAACGGGGATATGGCAAGAGCTCATCCTACATGGGGGCCTTGCAAGGGGCCTTCTCAGTGGAATCAAACGGTAGATTTCTATATTAGAGGCAGCCATGATTTTGCTTCTGAACTTGGTTTTTCCCAGTTTGTTGGAAAGATGCCGGTCCATGTCGATAACAGCGGGCATGTAATCGACCTCCATCAGTTCAAGTATTTTGATGGCAAAAATGATACCTATCCAACCCCATACGATACCGATTTTGACTTTCATGAGTATGGCGCAATCCTGACCAGCCGGAAGGTTAATGATGACATTAAGTTTGGGCAGTCGACGCATATCGTTGCGGTGAAGCCATTCAAGCTGGTTGATCAATTCCTGCTGCAGGTGGATGACATTCTCCTCTTCAGGGAGCTTGGTTTTGATGATGCGCTAGATTTTACGCACATAGGTGATTTCGTGTCTCAATGGACCGGACACTATGAGTATGACTATGAAGTCAATCATGTGCTCAGTTTTGCAGATCGCCTTGTCAGGATGCGATTGGTTGATGTTGATGGGCAGATCTTGCTGGCTGATGACTTCAGACGCCTGCTGATTCGCAATCTGAATGATTCGGTTGTCGTTATGCAGAACCTTGCTGTGATGACTGATATTGCTTCAGATCAAATTCTTGGACTAGGCGATGAACTTGCGAAAATGTTGGAGAGTGCAGGGCATGATGATGGATTCAGTCTTGCTGATGAAACGGTTGAGAAGCTGTTGCGCGTATACAGGCTGGAAAATCAGCTCTCATATGCTGATGCAGCATCAATGGAGACTCGGACACTTCTGACTTCTGAGCTCCATTATGCAGCTTCAACAGTGATTGCTGGAGCATATGAACTGCAGCAAGAGCAGCAAATTGAAAACCGGTTCTTCTCCAATTTCAGGTATCTGGCAGAAGCCATGGCCGTTGGTGACCATGCTGAGCTTATGCCTGATCATGCACATAATGATTCACCGATCGGGCTGTCTGAGGTCATGGAAGATCAGCGAATTATTGCTCCATCTTTTTCAGATGGCTTTGGTATGGGTATGGCGCACTACAAATGGGGTAGTGCTGGCATTACTGATCCCATGCAAATTCAGAATCAATTTTCGTATGAATATGTGTCTCATGCTGGTGTGAGTGACGGCTTTGGCTTTGATTCTCATCTTGGCTTCGGGCGCTATATGACTACCGAAAGTCAGATCGGATTATTTAGTGATATTGAGTACATCGTGATCAGGGATCTTGCAATCAGCGATGGAATCGGATTCGTGTCGTCGTTCGATAGCGCCCAGCACGTAGATACACCAGACACCAATACATCAGCGCTATTCAACACATTCAGGTTCAACACTAGAACGATCAACTAAAGAGATTTTCTGCTGTGCGGTAACCCGGCAGCGGATCAAGCAGGTCGCTCCTCTAAAAAGAGGGGCGGCCTTTTTTTTGGCCCGCATCAGGGCCTTTTTTGTTCATTGGAGTAAGCAAATGATCAGTGACGGAATGCAACTGAAAGGCCGTGTATCGGTAGAGAAGAATGGGGTTGTGGTTGTCGATAAGCCAAACCTCGTAACAATGGAGGGGCGTGAGTGGGTCGCCGCCCGATTCAAGGATTCGTTTGACCACGATCTCAACAGCACAGGCGTAGGCGGTCGCAGTAATGCGCAGATCCACTATATGTCTGTAGGTACCGGTGGATATGACGGCAATCCAAGCCTGATTGATACCGGTGGCACTGGGTTCCCCGCTGGCTATGGCGTGACTGATGATCCAACTGTCAGCTATCAGGCTGAGAAGACCGACGTGCTGATGGGGCAGCCAACCTGGAATGCTGCGCTCCAGAATGAGGTGGATCGTGTAGAGCTGGGCGTGGAAGGCTCGATGAGTGATGCGGTCAACTTTGGCGGGAACGTCATGGATAACAAGATCGTCTTCATCGCTGAGTTCCATCCTGACACTCGTTATGGCACCGAGCTGAGCATGCAGGAAGATCAGTTCCAGCCACTGTGTGAGGCGGGCCTCCACAATGTCGGCCTGGACATCTTCGCAGAGTCTACTGACTATGTGAATGGTCGTGGCTCCGCTGGTAATGCAACGTGGTCTCAGCCATCGCATGACCGCATGGTTGCTCGCGTCACCTTCCCAACCATCTCGAAGGGGCCTCTGGATCTGATCCGTATCACCTGGACTATCACCGTAGGTGGCTAGTCCCCGGGCCAGGCGGTTGCGGGGCTCTTGCCCCGTAACTGCCATCAGTTTTTTCGAATTCAGTGACGCCATACAGATTGCGTCTAATTCAGCAATTACAGCTTATTGCTGACAGCTTTGAGGATATACAAATGGGCAGACTACGTTTTGAGAATGATGCGAGTTGGAAGCTTGCCGCACAAATCACCGCTGACACAACTGAGATTCCGATTGAATCATCAGTTGGGTTGCCGGTGCTGAATGATGGTGACTACTTCTATGCGACGATGGAAGAAGGTCAGAATGCTGAGGTGGTGCGTGTTGATTCCATTGCACTCAATGCGGATACTGGAGGTGCTGTGTTGACTGTTCAGCGAGCACAAGACAACACCTCACCGTATCAGTTCAATGCCAATGTGACAATTGAGATGCGGGTCAATGCGGCAATTATGCGTGACGTGATCTCTGAGCGTTTGGCTCTGGAGCAGCGGACTATCGACAATGCTGCTGCAGACAAGGCTGAGTTGACTGCCATGATTAGTGCCAATGGTGCGGGTGGCTCAACCAGTCAGCTGGTGGCATCTGCGATGAATCGGGTGTTGTGTGATCAGATGCTGACAATTCCGGCCGGGAGCACTCATGTGTTCTCTCACGCCTCTGACCCATACAAAATACGTAGTGTCTTCATTGAAAAGGAGGTCCCGGGTATCACTAAAAGTGTAGAGATTTCTCAGCTATCGTATGTGATGACTGATGCTGCACTGAGCACGATTGTTGATGGAGCAGCCATCGTTGATGGCCCAGGACTTCGAGCAGGAGATGTGTCGCTGGACGACTTACTGAAGGGAACCCAGAAACCCACTTGGGGTGGATTCTGTGGAATATCCACAATGGCTTTGGGTGACCACACCATCACTGCGGCAGATGGAAAGCTGTTTGGTGCAACAGAGATCAGGCATGTTTCAAGCTCGTCTGCCTTCGATGTGCATGTGTCAGACAATGGAACAGACTGGGACACTGTGTATTCATGGGCTCCAAATGGGGCCGTTGAGATGGTTATCTCACCTATCAATATCCGCAATAAGCACATTAGAATTTCAATGACGGGATGGGATGCAGGGTATGAGAACCGGTATGCCTCCATATTCTGTAACGGTTCGGAAGTGGGCGACGCAGGTGCCAACGGGGTATTTGATCTGAAGGAGTATGAGCTCAGTGGGCTGTCGGTCCAGGGGGAAACTATCCTCCCTGATTCTATATCTGTGCTCGCAGTGGCGACAGTGCAGCAGACTGCGATGGTAGCCAATAATGCAAAGACTGCTCTCTCATTTGATGATGGAGCCACCTGGGGAGCATTTTCTGTAGATCATGGTTCTGTTGCGGTGCCAAATGGTGCCTCCAATATGAAAATCAAGGTTTTGAATGAGGCTGAAGAGTCCGATTTTGCCTCTATTGTATTTGATAAGGTCGGTGTATCCAGTTGGTTGCTCGACAATGAGACGATGTGGGAAGTGAATATGGGGTTATCAACATCCACCAATACACCGATCACAAATGTCAGTGGTGAGGATAAGAGTGTCCGTGTGCGTATCGGCGCGACTTCGGTGCTTAAATATGACTTTACCAAGACCATTCCTACAGGCAGTTCTGAGGTGCTGGAGCTTCCTGTGGCGCATGGTGGAAACACGGTTGCCCATCTGAAACAGTATGTCCCAGGGGATATGGTCAGTGATGTGAAATGGGATTTTGACGTGGTTGATCGAGGCAGTTGGGATGGTGGCTCAATCCGTTTTGGTGCTATTGGGCTGGAAGATGAGTCTGTCGTGCTTGCAAGCCAGCAGGCTCCGGGAGATTTCTCACAGTTTGTGCAGCAAGCTACGACTATTACCAACACCAGCTATAGTGGCTATCCACCCATGTCAGATACATCCCTCGGCTCTCATGGTGAGTTGGGAACATCATGGACCTATGTGGGTGATGCTGGTGCAGGCAATGTATGGAATGTCAGCACCGTAACTGCTTTGGCACGGAGTGGCACATACCCGTACACAGCAAAGTGTGAGTGGTTCCTGTCTGATGATGGGAGTAGCTGGGTGAAGATTGGTGAGAGTCAGGGTGGAGTGACTGGGCAGGATGAGGTCATTGCCATGGATGGGGCAAAGTATGGTCGGTATTTGAAGATTTATCACCACCCACAGCCCAGGAACGGTCATTCGCTATCGATTGTGAATTATGACAATACTGATCTGAAGATCCTGACATTGAAATATGCTCCATCTAGCTTGATTACCTCTCTGTCGCCTGTTTCAACAGCCTTGGCTGAGTCTGTGTCTGGTGTGTCGGCTGCAGAGAGCAAACCGTCTGGAACCGATATTCGTTATGCCCTCAGCTTTGATGAGAAGCAGACATGGAGAGGGGTTGGAGGTGTTGTGGTGTTTGATGTTGCCACAGAAGGGATGACTAAAGCAGAGATGGAGTCTTTTGATTTCTCATCCGTCTCTATTGGTGAGTTTCTTGATGTTGCTATCGCACTATCAAGTACGGACCAGGTTGTTACTCCTACAGTCGACCAGATTAGTGTCAACATGACGACAGCAGGGATGTGGGCACATACAGCTGCTAATCCTGATAGCTTGATTGTTGCAGAGGATGGAGAGAGGACAGTCCTTGTGACCAACAACTCTGGAACAGAGAAAACGCTGAGAATAACAGTCGAAGTATAAAGGGACCATGGAGCCTGACCCTCAACAGGGTCAGGCTCAGATGCATGCAATTGGGCAGGAGTAAACCTTGTGAGCACAGCAGAGGCCCCATCAAGCAGCCATGAGATTGAGGTCCATAAGTTTTATGGGCAGGTTGCTGGCGATCTCAAGTGTTTGGATGAGAAGCAAAAGAGGCTGGAGGGAGACCTCAAGGAGTCCAAATCAGATTTTGATTCTGGAATGAAGTCAGCCCGAGAGGGGATGAGTGGCCTGCACCATGAAATTGATGGGCTTGGTTCATCCATTCGGAAACTGGTTGATAGTAAAGAAGAGAAGTATCGAGAAAAACTTGGTCAGGAGACAGAGGGGCTGAAGAAGTCGATCTCACTGTGTGCGACACAAGAATCACATGTGCATCTTAGTCAGAGAGTTGGAACTAGAGCATCAAAAGTAGCACTTGGCGATCTTTCTGCACGGGTTGATGTCCTGGAAGACAGTGATAACGAGCGCATCGGTGCGACCAAAGCCAGTGTTCGGGCGGTCGGTTGGTGGGCAGCTGTAGCTGGATTCATTCTGACAGTGCTTATCACGGGATCAAGTGTCTGGTTTACCTATTCGATGCAAATAGAGAGAGAGCAAAAAGAGTTTGAGAAGAACACCCTCAAGAAAGACCTGGAACGCTATGAGAAGAGGATCGAGCTTCTTGAGCAGATACTGATTTGGGGGAAAGAAGGCCCCCAATATTCCCCCCCCATCCCAAAACAATAGAAGGAGAACCATATGTCATGGTTAATGATTTTGCAGGTGCTGATCGGTGACCTGCTGAACTTTTTGGCAATCGCGTTTCCCAAGAGAACGCGATATGAGGTCTTGCTGAGGCTTGCCGAGAGGGCGGCAGATGAGAGTGAGAACAAGCTCGATGATGATGCCGTTGCAGCGCTTCGGAAGAACTTCGATGAGTACATGGGCGAGAGCCAGTCAGAGTCCAAGTAACGTAATGATTGACGTAAAGTCATTTGGTGGAGAGAGTCCGCTGCATGCAGCTGACAAGCTGGAGGCGTGGCAGGCTCAGCAGGCTACTGACTGTGTATTCCTGAATGGGAACCTGCGGCCAGCCAGAACCAATGCTGTGACCTCATTGAATGTGCAGTCCGATGTGAAAACGCTGGCCCTGTTGACTACGTTGAAGGATTCAGCGGGGAATACCCAATCGGCAGTTGATGGAGGTGTCTGGTTGCGATGGACCAAGGATGTTGATACAGCCAAGGCCCCTATACAGAACGACAACCTCCACTATATGTTCTACACCGGTGATGGGTACCCGAAAATGACGTGGTACGGGAAATCTCATACTGGTTCGCCTGCATATCCGCCAGGGGATAACCATGAGCGTATTGGGGTGCCCCCGCCAGAGAGTGCGATGACGGTTACGGTGTCTGGTGAGAGTTCAGTGCCTGCTGCTGTTCCAACCAATCGCCCCTACGTGTTCACTTATGTGAATAAGGGGGGGATGAGTGCTTATCAGCAAGAGGGCGTTCAGTCTCCTGCTGCCGTTGTCGATTGGCTCCCTGGGCAGGCGGTAACGCTGTCAGATATTGCTGTTCCAACCGGTGAGTCCGGTGTGACCCACAAGAGGATCTACCGGTATCGGCAGGGCAGCGGCGGTGGAGCCTTCTATCTGGTTGCAGAGATTGATGTAAGCGAAACCACGTTTGTTGACAGCCTGGACGACAGTGATCTGCCCGGAGGTGTTCTGGAAACATCGACTTTTATGCCTCCCCCCGATGACCTGCAGGGCATTGTGACGCTCGCCGGCGGCGTGATGGCGGGATTCTCTGGGCGGGACATCTGGTTTTCTGACCCCAACCACCCATTCGCATGGCCGCTGGAGTACCGCATGACGGTTGACTTTGACCCTGTGACGCTCTCTCCGCTTGGAAATGGTGTGGTGGTGTTGACCACGGGGTACCCCTATATTATCGCTGGATCTACTCCTGCGAGCTTTGGCAGGCAGCGCCTCGGCATTGATCAGGCGTGTGTCTCGAAGCGATCAGTGGTCTCTGATGGGAACTTTGTTATTTATGCCGCACCTGACGGCCTTGTGGGGGTTTCATTGGGCAAAGCGGATCTTTTGACAGTAAACGTCATGACTCCCACACAGTGGAGATCCCTGAAGCCAGAAACCATGCGCTGCGAGGTTCATGAGTCTCAGGTTGTTGTGTTTTACGATGATGGCGCAACGAAAGGCTCGTTTGTTCTTGATCCAAAGAACCCGCGCAATGGACTGTCATTTTCTGACTTCCATACTGATATTTCGTACCGGGATCTGGTCGATGACACCTTGTATGTAAGAGGTTCGGCGGGGCTTGAGACGTGGAGATCGGGTGGTGATCTGAAGAAATACCAATGGCGGTCGAAGAAGTTCACTTTCGGTATGCCGGTATCGATGTCATCCCTGAAAATCGAGACAGTGCAGAGCGCGACCGATTCTGTTGTTGCCCGGACGGGGAACAGCCCCGTCGCCTCGGCTGCCAGATCAGTTGCAATCAAGGTCTATGCAGACGGGGTAGTGCTGAAGAATGCTGATGGTTCGGACTTCACGCTTACCTATAAAGGTGCCGATGATGCCGATGCTGCTCATTTTGACAGTGGTTTTGTACATCGCCTCCCTGCATGCGGGGCTGCCCATGTCTGGGAGTTTGAGCTTGCTGGAGACGCTGAGGTCCGGTCAGTGAAGATTGCCCCATCAGTTTCAGGATTGCATTGATGGCTAGTCAGCTACCCTCTGTTCCAGAGTCGATTGCCACCTCATCACCAGAAATTGCTCAGTATCTGGAGTCATTACGGCAGGCGGCTGACAATCAACTGCAGGCCCTTGGAAATCTGGTCAACAATGCACTTACATTGCCGCACGGGACTGCGACACTCCCTGTTGGGTTAACTGACAATGAAACGCCCGTCTACTATGGGGCTCCGCCAATGTTGTTGGGGGTCGTGGCCGGCGGCGCGATCAATCATGTCATGTTGCGCTGGAACAGCCCGAACAACAGCAACCATTCCCATGTTGAGGTATGGCGAGCCACGTCAAACTACATCGTTGGTGCAGAAAGAATAGGGACAACCTACAGCAACAATTTCTCTGACGAGGTTGACCCGGGGAAAACCTATTTCTATTGGGTCCGGGCGGTATCGAAGGCCAATGTCCTGGGGCCATGGCAATCAGACGAGGGGGTCCAGGGCAGTACAGAGCAAGATTCTGCGCACATTATTGATGTTCTCACGACGAAGGTTGATGGCTATTGCGTTGATGGCGGCGGTGTGATCCTTCATGACTATGATGGGAACGAGTCTGGCTGTACTGCAGATGGTCACCAATGGGTTGCAACCAACTATATTCGGTTGCCATTCAAGCTGGTTGAGATTGGATATTGCATCAATAACGATGGAGATCCTCTGACCGAATATCAGAGCCAAACCACTTGTGACGCAGCCGGCGGGGCCTGGGTGGAGCCCGGTGTGTATATGGATGCTGCGTGGATCATCAAAGCCTCGATCACCTCTGCGCATATCGCCCAGTTGTATGCCGATGATATTGATGTGGACGAGCTGTCAGCATTTACGGCGAATCTTGGTGATGTGGTGGCCGGCACCCTGAAGGGGCCGAGAGGGAATTTTCAGGTTGATCTGTGGAAAGGGCAGCTCAACGTATTTGATGACACCGGCCAGCTTCGGGTTCGCCTTGGTGAACTTGGGGAGATCGTCACCTCCGTGGGACAGCAGACCATCAAGATGATTAATGAGATGGATTACCGGCCTCCGGGGGAGGAGGGGGTATCGATCCTCAACGCTGATGTTTATCAGTGGATTGAGACCAACAAGATGACCCAAATTGAATTCTGGACCTACCTGATGCAGAGCGACAATAAGGATCTGTTTGTTGTCTGGGCGAAAGATGCAGCAGGGTTGTGCTCCCTGATGACCGAGGCAGCCGGGGCTGAATTGAACTGGAGTTGCGCATAGTGGGCCAGCACGATCACACAGGGCTTCATGGCCTTGATCTGGTGAATCCAGATGGCTCTATTGCCTATTCAACTACGGAGGTTTCATGGAGTCAGGTTGGTTTTTTTGTTGCCCCGGCTAATAAAGAGACATCAATTGATCTGCCCGGGGCGGGCGGTTTGGAGCTGGCAACAATGCAATTTCCTGTGTACATGAATGATATGGAAGGTATTGCAGTCAAGGCACATGAGGTGACGATCTCAGGGACAAAAATCACGGCCTCTGGTGGGGAGGCTGCCAGCTCGATCTTGGTATTGGGGAGATAGGCATGGGTATTCGACTGGAGGCTGAGCCTATCGCCGGTGAGGTTGCCTGCCCTTTGGGATCAAGCCCGGTTTCTTCATCAAGCAATCATTGCTTCAGGGTGTCGGCAGATGCAGCAGGTATTGGTGAGAATAATGAGTGTGCCGGCACGCTATTGGAGTTGGGAGGAGAATACTATTCTGTAGCTTCTCCTGACTACGACGAGAGCTTGCTGCAGACTTCTGGAGCAGAATTTCAGGTGGCTGCTCCTGATGGAAAACAGTGTAGTGCGGGTCTGCTGACTGTCAAAATGCTTGGCAAAGTGCCTGACGCAGGATATACCTCGTTGAGTGGTTTTGGTGACATGATCAATCCTCAGTTGCCGGTTTTCAACGATGATTGGAGCTGGTTTGAGTATAGGATCAGCGATCCATCTACTGATACGGGGGAGTTTTCAGGAATTGAGCTTGTCCTTGGTGGTGTGACCTATCTGGTGGACAGTGCATTCGACCCAAACACAGTGATTCCTGGAACGTTCAATGTCTATTTGAATGACCCGCTGCCTGAGCCAGAGCCTCCACCGGACCCGCTTCCAATAGACTGGGTTGCTCCGCCTGATCCTGAGCCTACCCACTCCATATTTGTTGTAGAGGTGAAGGAGATTCAGGCGGCTGCACCTGATGCTGGATTTGTTCAGTCAGAAACGCTGGTTTTCCCCGGGGGGGAGAGAGGGGCTGGCAGGTGGAGTATCACAGATTTCGCCACGTTTGCCTCTGTAGAGGCGAGAACAGACCTGGCTGGTGCAGCCTGCTCTTCGAGAACAGAAAAGCTTGCGCTGCATCAAAATGTCCCTGGATTCGGTACCGAGATCAGCGTTGAGGCTAATTTTGATGAGTCAATGCTGAAGACAGATGGTGCCTCATTCTATTTCTTTGCCACTTTCTTCTGCAGCCTCTACACAGTTGCCATTTCAGAAAAGGTGAAAGCGTGCCCTGAAGGGTATTTCTATAACGCTGAGCTCGATATATGCCAGTCAATTGTTGAATATGAGGTTGAGCTGGATGCTGACCGTGAGAGCCAGAAGAGTGGTGATCACTTTGTCTATACAGACACTGTACATGGCCTCAAGGTGTTCAATGACAGTAATAAGGTGATGCTGAATTCTGATATGAAGCAGTTTCACTATTACGGTAAAGCAGCGTATCACTCGCTAATTAACAGTCACAGCGAGTATGGCGGGATGGGTTTTCATACCTACGACATCTATTTGTCCAAGGACATTTTTCCGCTGGTGTTTATCCGGCCTGCTGATTATTTAAAATTGCACGCGCTGCTCTCGGTTAGAACGGTTGGTGAAGGACGCTGGATTTGTGATGTGGCTGTTGGTGGAATAGGCACTGAGCCCCCTGAGATCCATGTGTTTGTCACGCCTGATTCTGTTGAGGAGCCTGATGATAGGTATGGCATGCAGACCTTTACTGGAGAGGGCGAACTGTCATTTGATAGCCGAAGAAAACCATTGGTCATATTTGATGGTGGAGGAACTCATGTTGATGCCATCCCATCATTGGGGGGCAAGAACCTCAATCCTGCTGTTCCATATGAAATTGATTTGTCTGATGATTTGGGTACGAGTAATGATGATTTGATGTTCAGCGCCCCCAGTCTTGCACATGCGGAGCGTGAATATACGGAGTCTGCTGGCGATACCTGGTGTTTCCCATGTTGCTCTTGTGAGATCTACAAGAAATGGTGGAAATCCATTGATGTGAATTGGGCTTTTTACCGAAACGGCTTCACCATTGAGGGTGGCAAGTTCAAATCTGGGTGGATTACCTTTTTGTCTGGAAACATTCATCGTCATCAGAGTGGTTCTGGGTTAAGCCTGTTTGGCATGATCGACTTGTTCTCTTGGGGGGAGCGTGACACGGCAAGTGGCTCCCCTCCGCTCAGAAATGACTCATGTAATGTGACTATCCCAAATACCTACTTGATCACCAAAGTATCGAGGTATGTATGAGCACGCAGTTGACCAAAGTTGAATTCCAGGTGCGTGAGCTGGAATCTGGCGTAGGCATTCTGGTGATGGTCGAGCGATTAAAGGTATCGCCTACAGGTGAGCAAAAAGAGTCGTCTGATACAGTTTTTCTTGATGCAGATATTCCAGCTGATGAGGTGACCGAGAGCTGGGTAAGAGCAGAGCTGAAGAAAGAGGGGATGCTATGACTTCAGTAAGGGAGGAAATCAACACCTATGCAGCAGCAGTGGCATCAGCTGTTTCGAGTGTTGATGCATTCAAATTTAAGCACATGAGGGGGGCCATGGGCGGATACCTCTCAGCGATATCGGTTGCATTGTGTTTTGCTGATTACTCAAAGATCCCAGGTGCGACCCAGGAGAAGGTGATTAACACTATCCTGTCCAACTCAGTCAGATCAGCATTTTCGGCGCAGAAGCGACTGCTCCTCGATATGCAGAAACGGAAGTCGAATGCTACAGCAGGCGATGCTCGCTTAAAGGGTGTGGTGTATACGGACAATCCGCATGAAATCACTGATTTTTTTGCAGGCAGATACTGCTCACTGGCTCCATATTCAAGCGGGGCTCCGTGCTTCGCAAAGCTTGTGCTGACCGGTGATACACCGCTATACAAGCAGGCAGGGTATGAGGTGATGCCTGATAATCTGGTCTTGTTTGGGGTCTACAACCCTGAAGAAGAGGTTGTCCACGTATTTGGGAACCCCATCTCTTTCACAGTAGATCTGAATTCAGCGGTGCTCGCGTCGGTTGAGCTATTTGATGTCGTAGTCAGGCAGGATGAGGATCAGTAGGAAGGAGGGTTCGCATTGTTCGGGATTTTCTCTGAATATAGGAACTTCATGATTGATGGCCGTCCTGTTGAGGTCGGCATGACGGAAGTGCGAGACTTCTATGTTCATCTTGGTTCGGGCGGCTATAGGTTACAGCCTGCTGATGAAGAGGATGGCTGGCTGGTGTTCAACGGGTCTCTCTATGAGCTTCAGGAGATGGTCTTGATTGATGGTCAATTGGAAGTTGCTGCTGATACTGATCTTGATGGCAAGCTGGTAACAGTCTTGTCTCGCATGGGGTAGAGCAATATGACATTCGAACATTTTCTTGAGCTGTTCAATTTGGCGGCTTATGAAGCGGCAGTTGATAAAGCCTCTGTCGTTACGGCCACAAGCAAAGAGGATGAGATCCGATCCTCTGGCCTGGACAGCTTGGACTGGAGCGTCGCCATGATGTACATGGGTGACATGTTCGGTATTTCAGATGAGCAGATGGGCGATGTTCAGGATCTAATTGTTGAGGGGCGCACGCTTTCTGACCTGTATGGATTTGTGCTTGAGCACAAAACAAAAGACATGGAGCTTGAAGAAGCTGAGGCGATGATCAAAGCCGATTCTGCTGAGGATATTGCATGAATCTGCGGCATATCAGCTCTGTCTATTCGACCTCTGTCACCGCGATTCATGACTGCAGTTACCCGTCAAACGTCCATGCGGTGATCACAAAACAGAACCGAAAAGTAGCAGCGGGCTACACTATCATTCCGCATGCCTTAATTGAAAAATGTCTTCGGCCTTATGCCGAACAGCTGAAGGCGGCTGCCAGTAAGGGGCGCTCTGGATTTATCTTGGCAACAGGAAATACTCACTGGGACGGGTATCAGGTCAAGCGAAAAAGAGAGCCGTCAAATGTACCCACATTCAGGACTGTCGCTCTATCAACCACCAATATCTATGCAGGAAGAATCGCTAATTCTCTGGGCTATAACGACTATATCTCAACTGATGCAACTGCCTGTTTGTCAGCATACAGCGCAATGTTCGTGGCGCAGATGCTGATTGAGAGTCAGCGTCTGGAACGTGTTCTTGTTGTTGCCGCTGAAGACGCAACCGCACACGACAGTATAGAGTTCTTTGGTGAATACCATGCAGCAGTAACGCTAGAAGATGAGCAGAATGGCAAATTGCCAAGCGCCTTTGATGATCGGCACGGGGGGTTCCGTATCGGGCATGGTGCAGGATTTGTGCTGCTGGAGCGCAGCGGACCAGGCCCGGAAATTGATGTCGCGGTAAATGCTGAGCCATTTGGCAATGCTCTCGGTCAGAGCGAGTCAGGAGACGGGTATGTCACAGCAATGAGAAGCGTGGAGCTTGATGGCGTGGACCTGATCAAGACCCACGGCACCGGGACTCCAACGAACAATCAGGCTGAGCGATCGGCCATTGAGAGTGTGTTTGGCGATGATTTTGTAGCAACCAGTTACAAGCCGATGATCGGTCACACAATGGCCCCGAACGGGATCATTGAGCTGGACATCCTCCTGCAGGACATGTCCAGAGGGGTGGTGTCAGGGATAAAAAATCGCACAGTCGATGATGATCAATTTTTATCTGCAGACAGAGAGATGTCTGTCAGAAAGGCGCTGTGCCTGGGGAGTGGGATGGGGAACGGATTCGCGGCAATGACTGTAACCGTGTGACAGTTGGCATGCTGCTTGCTCAGGATAGTCGAATCTTTCAAGCAAGTGGAGGGAGTGATGGAAAAAGTCGTGTTATTGGCGTTTTTTGCTGTGGGGGCAGCACAGGCCAACGAAAATTCGGCGTTCATGTCGATCAATGGGTTTGCAGGGGATTCCGGCACCAAAGGCAGTTATGATGGATATTCTGTGGGGGCCGGGTATTCATTCAATGAGCACTTCTCTCTGGATGGTTCATACTATGTGGAAAATGGTGAGACCTATCAGGTGAATGGAGCCGATGTCACTGATAAAGGGGATGGTTGGACGCTTGGTGGCGCGATTTCATCCCCTGTTCTTGACAGCCTTACACTTGGTGTCAGGGCTGGAGCCATACACTGGCGGAATGAGACCGAGCCTGCTGGTGCTGCGACAGTGCATACTGATGGTACCGAGCCTTATTATGGACTTGAGGCTGAGGTCTCTTTGACAGAGGCTCTTTCGTTCACCGCTGAATACACCCACTATGAGGTGGACAGTATCAATGAGGTTGATGTTCTGAGTGGTGGGCTCCAAGTCCGTTTCTGAGCGGGGCAGTCATAAAAAAAACTTGCTCGCTAACCGTTGAGCACAGGATTCCTATATTCATAATGTGGTGTGGACTTTCCGGTTTTCAGGAGACCACACCATGTCAAACCAAAACGAAGAGGCTTTTCTATTCAAGGTTATACGTGACCCCGATGCTGTTCGTTTTGCGCAACTGATTTTTCGTGCGAGTCAGGTGCTTGATGATCTCTATGATCAGGACCGAGAGGTCAGTAAAGATCTTGTTGTAAGGACGTTCTGGGAGCTTTTGGTAGAGCTGCCAAACAACCCGTTCTATTTGCGAAATATCTCAACTTTAACGCCGCTGATCCAGTCGATGATGGTCGATTGGATGGATTCGTGTGTTCTGGAAAAAAGTGGTGATGAGGAAGAGCTGAGGATTGCGTATGTACTCAGAGACAGTATCAGCGCTCTGACGATCCACTGCGCATATCTGGTTAATGGATATGAGTGGATGCTGAAAGTATCGCCAGAGGTGCGGCGACTTGTGTTTGATGAGCCGATTGAAGAGTACCAGGAGAGTTTGGGCAATGGGTAGCTTTAGTGGTGGAGGTGGGGGCAGCAATAAGGTTGAAGCATCACCTCTTGAAATTGAGAACGCTGAGATCAGCCGGGAGAAATGGGATCGTTACAAGGGTAGCTTCCGGGAGAAAGTGGAATCCAAGTTCCGTGAGCGTGTAAATGCAATGGGGGTTGAGGGTGCCAGCAATGCCGCTGCGAGCATGGCTGAGGTGTCTCTGTCCAATAAGTTTCGTGATCATGCAAAAAGCACTATTGCATCTGAAATGCAGAATAGTGGCGTGAGTGCCCGTAGCGGGAGAATGATCGGTCTGAGGGCCAAGACACAGCGCATGGGTGCAGGGATGAATACAGCTTCAAAAGGGCGAGCCCGATCCGGTCAAAAAGACCGCCATTACGGAGGCAAGATGAATGGTCTCAGTATTGGTCAAGGACAAGCTGTATCTGCGCAAAATTCGATGATGGGACTTGTTGATGATGCGGTCAAAGAGCAGCAGCAGAAGGCAATTGCGAAGTGGAATGACAGCAATATGTTGCAAACCACTGCAGTTCAGACTGGTACTTTGGGTGCCATGTACTTCAAGCGCAAGGGGTAGATTATGGGCAGTATGAGTGGCGGCGGTGGTGGAGGGCAGCCTCAACAAGACTGGACAGCAGCCAATATCTCAGTAGATGTCTCAAGGGATATTTGGGAGACCTACAAGGCGGACTATACGCAGTGGGAAAACGACCTGATTGCTGCCTCGACCGATACCAGTGCTGATATGGCGGAATCGGATGCCTTTGCAATGACGGATGTGGATGAGTCTTTCCGAAAGGCTGGAAATGAGTTCTCCATGGTCAACGCCAGAATGGGGGTCCAGATTAATGGTCGAGATCAGTCGATCCTCGACCGCCAGAGCAATCTTGACGCGGCCTTGGCGAAGGCGAATGCCATCAATACAGGGCGTCATGATGTTGACGAGAGGGCGCTGCAGTTAATGACTGGCGGTGTTAAGGCAAAAAACAGCGTTGCATAGAGGGGGTTCAATATGAGCGGATTAATCAATGCGGGGATTAAAGGGTACCAAGAGCCTGCGCTAAAAGGGTTCCAGGTTGCTGCTGAAGGTGAGTTTGCAAGAAATGGCACTGCACGTGATATTGATGCACAGGATAAGGCGCTGCAGATGCAGACGGTCATGACTGGTGCAGGGATGGGAATGTATTACGGCATGAGCGAGGCTGGTGCTGCACTTGGGGGGCCGGCGGGAGCTGCTATTGGTGCTGGGATCGGGTTGCTGATTGATGGATTGTTCTGATGAAACTACATACTCCTAATTTGATGGGCGGCGTCAAGGACGCTATCGCGCTTGGACATGCTTTGTTTGGCGACAAAGAGGGTGAGACCCCGACTTCTGCCAGCACCAACAAGAAGAATGGTGCGGCGGCTCGAAAAGAGGATGCACTTGCGGACAAGTACAGTGCGGAAGCAGATTCGACAAGGGCAAAAATGCCTCGGGAGGTGGAGAAGCTTGGTGCCCAGGTGGGCTCTGAGCGGGCGAAAGGCAGAAAGTATGATGCTGAGGCAGCTGATGCGGATTCTTCGACCCGGGCGAGAGATGCCAAGTTGCCGCATGAGGTGGAGAAGCTTGGTGCCGAAATAGGTGACAAGCGGGCTTCTGCCAAGAAAAAAGAGGAAGAGACAAGGAAGCTGGCAATCGAGCGCCGGAAGCAGGCCACAACAAGTGCAATTACCGGATTTTACGATGCAGCGATGTCTCTCCCGGCCGGGGCCTCCGGCGAGGAGCTGAATCGACTGGTCAGTCACTATCAGGGAGTGATCGACGATGAGGGTGAGATGTTCGATCTTGCGGCCACGCTTTCTGGAGATGGCGGTTTCTCAGCCGCCCATCGAATGACAGAGATGATTGATGACATCCGGCGCATGCAGAATGCAGGCACCTATGAGGGAGGCAATCGGACATGGCGTGAAGAGGACGGCATGCGAACAGAAAAGCTGCAGGGTTATAAGGATGAGGCGCTGTCCATTCTGCAGAACGACCCTCACATCCAGAGGATGATTGATCGCGGCAATGGTGGAAGAAAGGTGCTTTCTGATATTGTCCCGGGAAGTGAGATCTCGGATTCTCTGCCTGATGATCACCTCTACGTCGAGCTGGAGGTGACCCGGCCAGATGGTTCTGTCTCTTATGAGTTGATGACGATGAATCGGGGCACCAAGGAAGAGGGTGACGACCGAGCAAAACCAGTCGCGCTGAGAGACATCCAGCAGCATTTCTATGGTCAGCAGAAGATCGCATCAGCACTGGAGCCGTTCCGAAAAGTTCTCCAGAGGAGGCAGCAGGAAGGTTATTACAGTGCAACGACTGATCCCACGACCCATCAATCTAACCTGAGATTGGGAGAGAACCTCATCACCAAGGGGATCGATACTCGAAATACGCTGGAGGGTGAGGCAACAGGGCGATATCAGCAGCAAGTCGATGCTCTGATGGAAAGTGGTCTTGGAGCCCTGCGGCAGGCACGGGCGGCAGAGCAGGCCGGCGGTGAGAAGATGGGCGATGATGACCGTGCAGCTTTGCTTGCGATGGAAAACCAGCTGGATGACCTCGAAGCAGAACATCAGCTGGGCATGTTGTCGGCTCAGAGGCGCGGAGCCACATACCTTCAGGCAGCGGATAAAGTGCGGGATGGCCAGGCCAAGCCACCAACCGCAAGTTTGGGATCAGCTGCGTTCAGCTCGACTGCTCCAGCAACTGCTGCACCTGCTCCAGCGGTTAATACGGTGACGCCGACACAGCGTGCTACCGGTTCATTGTCGTCTATGGTTGCTCAAACCATGGCGAACCACCCAGATCAGCCTCCAGTCAGCGAAGCTCCGACCGCTCAGGTAGCTCCAGCAGCGGATGATGAGGGCGCTGATCAGGCCCTTCATGGTCTGCAGGGTATTGTTCACTCAACTGATGCAGGGCTTAGCGAGGGTGATGCGCGTGCAAAAATCAGGGAGCTGAACCGGATCTATGAGCTGGCCAAGAGCAATCCGGCATTAATGAGCAAGCTTGTCTCCCGTACCGGGGCGAAAACAGTCGAACAATTCTTCCGTGAATTGATGGCAAGATTGATGAAGCAAGCGGGCATCAGGGGTGGTTGATGTCTGAATTCAGTCTTGCTGGTGAACTGGGGCAAACCCAGTTGAGTAAAGAAGAGCTGCAGATCATTGAGGCGAACAGACGACGCAAGGAGGAGCGGGCGAGACTGTTCGAGCAGGAGCAGCGAAATAATCAGGGGCTTCAGCCGCTGCACGCCCTTGTAAGGGGGGCGGTTAGTTCTGTTCAGTCGCTTGGCAGTGGGCTGAAGTTTGTTGGTGCAGAAGAGACCGGTCAGGCTATTGAAGGCTGGGCTGAAGAGACCAATCAGGATATCTATGATGATATGTCTGATAAGACCCGGGAGGCCATCAGCACCCCTTTGACCGTCGAGAATGAGGATGCCCTGCTTGGTGTCTCTCTCAATCCTGATGCCGGCTGGGAAGATTTCTTTATGGGGGCAATGGAGGGCAGTGGCTCTGCTATTGCTTCGGTTGCCGCCGGTGGCCCTGCCAGTGCCGGTGTAAAAGCCGCGCTGAACAAAGGGTCTCAATGGGCTGCAAAGCGGATGAGCCGTGAAGCAAAGGCCCTGATTCAGGATGGCGCTGATCCAGGCAAGGCTGCTGAACTGGTGCTCTCCCAGTACAAGGTAGGAAAGTTCTCAGTTCCAGAGACTGTTGCCGGGGTGACCGGTGCAGCAGTTGGTTTTGGTGGTACCGGCGCCTTGATGGAGGGCGGTGGCGCAGCATCAGAAGTGGAGGATGCAGTCCTTCAGCTGCCATGGAAAGAGGCGAACCAGATCGAGCGATTTGGTGAGATTTACCACCAGCAGGTAGAGGGGGATGAAAATCTCCGTGATCTTCCGCTTGCAGAGAAGCATCGGATCGCGCTGAAGCTCTATGCCCGGGAAGAGGCGGATCGGGCATTTGATGACATGGCCGTGAAGGCCGGGATCACCTCTGTGGTCGCTGGGCCGATGTTGCAAAAAGCCATGCTCGGGAGGTCATCCTCAGTGGGGAGAGGGTTTGCATCAGGTGTTGTGGCTGAATCAGCTGAAGAGGGGTATATCGCCGGTGAGACCCAGCAGAATATCAATACTGCCACCGGCCGTCCGGAGGATGAAGGGGTCGCCCAGGCGCGTGCCGAAGGTGCAGTGCGCGGTGGTATGGCCGGTGGTGCGGTCTCGGCTCCCAATGCGCTCATGCGTGGTGCCCAGGGAACCCTGCAGAAGGCAGATATTGAGGCTGCAGATGCGGTTGCTGACGAGAAGCGCACCAAGCACCTGGATGCAATTAACCAGTCGAGAGAAGCAATGGGGCTCTCCCCGATGCAGTCTCTGGATGAATTTGAGGACCGGTACAGAGTAATCCCTGGTGCAGACGATGGTGATCCTTTCATCATATATGACACCCATGAGCGGAAGACAGTCGGCCATAAAGAGGATGAAGGGAAGGCTGCACACTTGGCTAAATTGAAGAATCTGGAGCACAACATTGCTCGGGGGGAGCCGGTGAGTGACGCTCCCGCTGAAGCGGACCCAGAGACCCCGGCCGAGGCCCCGGTGGATGAAGAGGTTCCTGCTGAGGATGTTCCTGTCCCTGCAGAGGAGGGTGAAGCGAGCAAAAGTGCTGACAGCTCACGCGAAGCAGTCGAACGTGGAGAGGTGTATAGCGCATCTTCTCAGGGCGCGTCGCTCGAAGAAGCTCACATAAAGCTTGCCGAGAAGAAGGCCGAAGGTGCCAGGGAAGCATTGCAGCGATTGTTGATGAAAAATGACCCCGCCGCTGTATCAATCATGCTGCCCAATGGAGAGCGAGTGAGTGGTCAGCAGGCCGGGGACTTGATCGAAAAGCTGGTTCTTGCCGGCAACGATGGCTCTGACATCCTAGGCCGTATGCCAGCCATGTTTGAGCAGTCCTCTATTGAGCCCCTGCAGGCTGAAGAGGTTGAATCACCAGCAGCAGAAGAGGTGCCGGGGCCGGAGGCTCAAGAAGTATCAATCCCAGAGGTAGCTGAGGTTCGCATGTCAGATGCCCGGGGCTGGGGGTTGCCGGAGCTGCAGGCCCAATCAGAGATGCGCGGTCTGCCAACAACAGATCTCTCTGGCAAGGGGCTGACGATCAATCAGATGCTCGATAATCTGGATGACTTCCAGCGTGGCCGCAAGGTGGAGGCCGCCGGTGAACTGAGAAACCCTGCGGATAAGATGCTGGCCCACCCGGTCCAGGCGCTGATCAAGAGGATGGGGGGCGTGAACCCGGCCTCTCCGATCGGAAAGGAGCTGCGAGCTACCGATGCACATTCATGGATTTTCAATAATGAGGGGCTGGGATCTCTGGACGGTATTGTCCAGAGTGAGCATGAAGAATTCAGCTTGTTGCCGCCGGCAGAGGATCTGAACGGTTTTGTTGATGAGAGTGTGATTGTTGATCTTGTGCGCGAGGAGCTGTCTGGCAATCCTCTGCGAAGTAGTCGGCAACAGGAGGCGATAGACAGCTACCAGATGGACCTGTTGGCAGGCAAGCAGGCTGAGGCCGATGCTGAGATGCGGGCACTTGGTGATGGGCATGATGAGTTGTCGAATTTTGAGCTAGACAGATTGGACTACGATCAAGACTGGGGGGATTTCCACAGCCAGACAGTTGACCTTTACCAAAGGGCCGCTCAATATGATGAAGAGGCAGCAGATCGATTGATGGGTGACCTGGAGGTCAATCCAGTTGATTTGCAAAATCAGCTGCAGGGGATCGTTACCCTATTTGAGGAGCAAAACAGTGAGCATGTCGCCGGAAGACCGGAAGATCAGGGAGTCCCAAGTGGCCTGGATGAAGAGGCACAAGGAGAAGAAGTTGGGGCAGTCGAGCCCGCCGCCGCAGGAGCAGAAGGACAGCAAGAAATAGAGGGGCTTGGCAGCCCGATCGATCAGGCTGCTCATGAAGCGGCCACTTCCCCGCTCAATGATCATCCTGAGCCAACTGATGGGCAGAAGAAGGCGGGGAACTACAAACTGGGGCCGGTGAAAGTCCATGG
Organism: uncultured Piscirickettsiaceae bacterium; assembly: GCA_964344805.1. Taxonomy (GTDB): domain Bacteria; phylum Pseudomonadota; class Gammaproteobacteria; genus Thiopontia. Next base: position 41,960 of record CAYFOU010000002.1, read on the forward strand.
ACTTGATATAAGTATCGAGAATCCAAAAGGTTCCGTGCGCCGTGGGGTAGGCCGTAACGACAAAGAGTGGGCGGTAAAGCTGCAGTCTCACTATGGCTATATCAAAGGGACTGTCGGCAAAGATAAGGATCATGTGGATGTGTTCCTGGGTGACAATGTAGAAAGCCCTGATCTGCCAGTATTTGTTGTGGATCAGGTTGACCCGGCCAGCAGAAAATTCGATGAGCATAAGGTCATCATGGGAGCCGCTACCCGGGAAGAGGCTGAGGCGATTTACCTCTCGAATTATGAGGCTGGATGGACCGGTCTGGACGGCATTACCGAAATGCCCCTGGATGAGTTCAAGGCATGGGTGAAAGACTCGAAGAAAACGCAAAATCGATTGAGTGATGCTGATCCTCAATTTGCGCGTCATTCAGAAGATGGTCAGGAGGGTGGCTACAAAAAATTGCCAAGATCCAGGGTTCAGCTGTATGCTAACCAGCTCAATACGTATCTCAGCAAAGAACCAGAGATTGGAGTAAGACACGCTTATGAACAGGTTGATATGCCTGACACCTCTGTTGGATGGGTCCGGGCGTTTGAAGAAGCTCTTGGACGAAAGGTCGTCTTTATCCAGCCAAACCACCCCAGAGCCAAAGGCTTCATCAATGGAGCCTACGTCAAAGGAGATATCCTCTACATCTCAGCAGAAGCCGGAGAACCCAACTTCGTCCAAGTAGCTGGGCATGAATTCCTCCATTCTCTGCAGAAAAACAATAGCGACCTGCATCGTTATCTAGTCGACAACCTGACAAAATATGTTACGCCTGAGAAGATGCGGGAGCATCATCTCAAGCTGCGCGAGATCACTGATTACAGTTCTGAAGTAACCAGAAACGAATTGCTTGCCGATTTCGTTGGAGATGCGTTCAACGATACCGAATTCGTGAAGCAACTGGCCGAGGACAACCCCTCCAAATTCAAATCTCTGCTCAATAGCCTGATCGATTTCTTCTCTGGACTTGCGGACAAGCTGCAGAAGCCTGATGACAGATCTTCGAAATATTTCCATGATGTGGCCGGAATGCGCGACCATCTCAGGACCGTTATGGATGCCTATGTAAATGGAAAAAGCATTGATGAGGTGACTGAGGATAAGCCCCTGTACCAAAGGCAGAGTCCCGCACCAGCTCATGGAACTGCAGAGGACCAAGCCGGTAGCAATAGAGTTCTGAGTGGCTTCGGTCAGGGTATCGCTTCCGGGTTGAAACGTAACGGCCTCACCTGGAGAACAGTCAAGGACACGATCCGCCCGGGGATGCTCTGGGGGATGACCGGTAAACAGATTCTTGAGGTTTATGGTGGCAAACTGCGCGGCTCATTGAGGCAGTACACCCATCTTCTTGATCAGATGCGCGAAGAGAAGAGCCGCCTGATCAACCGTGCCGACAGCATCGAGAAACGGTGGAATCGCCATGTCGATGCGACGGAGATTGGCGAGATTCTGCTGGATGGCACCTTCAACCAGGTCGACCCACTGATGTCATTTGATGACCATGAGCATATCCGCAAGAAGCGCGAGAAGATCCATGGGCTGACTCGGGATCTGCGCATGATGGATGAGATGTCTCCGGATCAGGCTTATTTGGAGGACCAGCTGCTTGATCTGGAAACGGAGATGGACGGGCTGAAGGAGACGCACGCGATGCTGCAGGGGCGGTACCAGTCCCTCGACAGCAGCGGCCAGAGAATCTATCAAGAGGTCCGAGACTCCTATTCAGATGGTCTGCAGGAGTATAAGGAGGCGTTGCTGGAGCGGATTCAGCGCAGTGAAATGGGGGGTAAGGCAAAGGTCGCTGCTCGCAGCCAGGTTGAACTGATGTTTGCTGAGATGGCGCATCAGGTTGCCTACTTCCCTTTGAAGCGATTCGGCCAGAACATTGTTCTCGCTGAGATCGATGGCGAGCGTCACGTCATGAAGTTCGACCGAGTGTCCGATGCCGAGGCAGAAAAGAACCGCATTGTTGATGAGGGCGGGATCGCTGAGCGCCACACAGAAATGGACTACCTGAAGAGTGATAACACGGTGACTCCTCAGTTCATGACGGATGTCGAGGCCATGCTCGAAGGAAACGGCTTGATGTCTCAGGATCTTCGAGATTCGCTGAACCAGCTTTATCTCAACTACCTGCCGGAAAGCTCTTCCAGAAAGCAGTTCATGCACCGAAATTATGTGCTGGGCTTCTCCCGCGATGCAATCAGATCTTTCTCACACTCCATGTTCCATGGTGCTCACCACATGGCCAAGATCAAGTTTGCAGACAAGATGCAGGATGAGCTGAGCCGGATGGAGCAGATGACGAATTGGAAAACCTACAAGATATTTGCCTCGGAGCAGGCAAAGCAGGTTGCCGATTACGAGGATGAAAATGCGGCTCTGCGTGCGGCAGCAGAGGCGAGAAAAACGCATCCTGATTGGGATGTAAGTGTCGATCCAGATGATGCCGGCAACTGGGTGGTGACCATCAAACCGGTCAACAACCGGGAGGAGGTTGGCAGCTTCAGCACCGAGATTGAGGCCCGGGAAGCGCGGGTCACAATGATGGAGAAAATGCCAGAGTCCGAGTTCACCATTGTGCCCGAGACCAATCCTGATCTGGCTTCTGACCTCAAGGACTCAGAGTCTCTTGCTCATGTCGTCAATCACATGAAGAAGCGTCATGAGGTGCTGATGAACCCCGCCGGCTCCAGATTGGCGAACGCACTGAGTGGATATGGCTTTCTGATGTATCTCGGCTTTACGCCGGCTGCCGCCATGGTGAATATGTCCCAGACTGGTTTGGTGGCCCTGCCGCAGTTGGCAGCTCGGCATGGCTGGAACAGGGCTCAAAAGGCGCTGCATGGTTATGTGAAGGATATCGCGGTCGGTGGGCATATCGACGGGGTGGATGATATTGAAACTGATGAAATCATGACCCCGGAGAGAAGGGCTGAGCTGAAGCGGATTGTTGATGGCCGTAAGGAGACCCGGGCGATTGACCGGACCCTCCGGACGTTACTGACCGGGAAGAAGCTGAACAATCGCCAGCGGGTGGCCCTGATGCACCTGTATGACTCCGGCAACCTGGATCTCAGCCAGAACAGCAATCTGGCTACGGTGGCCCACAATGACTTGAATGTTCGAATGGGTGGGGTAGTTCCGATGAAGGGGGTCGTGGAGGCTTCCGGGTACCTGTTTCACAATGTTGAGGTATTCAACCGCGAGGTCACCGGCTTGGCGGCCTATGATTTGGCTTTCGAAGACGCTATTGAGGAAGGATTGTCCGAGGTAGATGCTCACAATAGGGCAGCTGATGCGGCGGTTGAGGCCAATGACCGGGGGCATTTCGATTACTCGACCGAAAACCGTGCGATGCTGATGCAGAGCAATGTGGCCCGGGTGGTGACCCAGTTCAAGCAATATTCTCAGAATATGACCTTCAGGCTCCTGCGCGACCTTCATCAAACATTCCAGGGAGAGTCGCCGGAGGATAGGGCTGTTGCCCGCCGTCAGCTGATCGGCACCCTCGGCATGCACTCCATTTTCGCCGGTGCGGCCGGCTTGCCGTTCGTAACGTTGCCGATGCTGTTCAATATAGCGAGCATGACCATGGGAGATGACGATGAACCGGTGGACGCCGAGGTGGAGTTCAAGAATTTCCTCGCCGACAATTACGGCCAGAAGACGGCGGAAGTGGTGATGAACGGTGTTCTCCGTGGAATTCCCGGGATCAGTGCTGCAGATGTCTCCTCCAGAATCAGCCTCAGAGATCTGTGGATCAGAAGCAGTGACTGGGACAAGGGTGACGATGGAGAGATGGTGGATATCTTCAAGATGGTCATGGGGCCACAGGCGTCACTGTGGATTGAGAACCCGGTGAAGGCAGCCGGTCACTTTGGCCGTGGCGACTATTACAAAGGGTTTGAGTCGATAACCCCGAAAGTGATGAAAAACTTCATCAAGGCTGTCCGGAACATGAATGAGGGGGAGCGATCGAAGGCCGGCATTGTGCAGTTGGATGCTGATCAGTTTGATTGGGTCGACACCACAGTCCAGATGGCCGGGTTTACTCCGACAAGAAAATCCCAGATGTATGAGTATCGGAATGCTGTCTACGGCAAGGAGCAGGCCCTCAGCCGTCGGCGCACGGACCTGAAGAATATGTGGGTTGAAGGGAAGATGGCCGGTGACAGCAAGATGGTGCTGGAGGCGAAACAGCAGATTACGGCATTCAACAAGAAGAACCCTGAAATGGCATTGACCGAGCGGTCGCTGAAGCGGTCACTGAAGGCGAAACGGAAGCGTCAGGAGCGCACCAAGTACGGGGTTCACACCTACAAGAATCGTGAGCATCTGCGCGAGGAGGGGCGTTTCGCCCGGGTTGAGGAGTGGTAATGCTATAATGGCGCTGCAGTCATATGAACGGAGCCACTTATTGGTGTGATTGCGCCGCCTGATTTGTCAGGTCTCCAGCGGGTCTGGAGATATTGAAGAGTTCCGGAAGCCCGCGTTGAGCGGGCTTTTTTTATGGCGGCATATTGTGGTGTTAGGCAGACAAGCATTCTGAACATTTTTCAATAATCAATCCGCAGGTTCTCTTGACGCGAAGTCTGCCTTTCCGGAATACGGAACAGCGATAGTGGCTCATCTCTCCGGGAGGCCCTAGTCCATCCTCCCAGCCAACAGTCTGAGATGATTCTTCAAGCTGTTCGCATGGTTCAACCCTTTTCACATCCTTACCAAGGCATACACAGTATTTTCCATCAGGTGCGGTCACATGTAAGGTTATTGTAAGTTTAGGCATAACAACATTCCTCCAAAAAGGTCGTGCCGGTTAATATGGGTGTTGGAGCAACGGCATTTGATCTGGCGATGCTGCCTGGACAATATTTCCCGACGTTTTGAGTAGATGCCTACTGGACAAGTGGCTGTAGCGGAGCACCATTTCATAGGTCTTCCATCCGCCCAGATCCATCAGCTCCCGTAATGTTGTTTCGGTTTGTACGTGCCAGCTTGCCCAGGTGTGACGCAGGTCATGCCATTTGAAGTTTGTAATGCCGGCTTTCTTCAGAGATTTTGCCCAGGTTCGTGAGTCAATCCCGGGGATTTTGTTGCCTTTGCGGTTGGTGAAAACATATTCCCCAGACCTTTTATTGGCTCTACTGTAGAGGATGTTCATGGCAATTTCGTTGAGGGGGACGGCGATATCGTCCTCGCCTTTTGCCTGGTCACCATAGATCCACGCAGTTTTTCTGAGAAGATCGATCTGTGACCACTGCAGCCCCAGTACGTTGCTTTGCCGAAGGCCCACTTGCAGAGAGAATTCGGCAGGCTCCTGGAGGTAGTCCGGCAGTGCGGCTATCAGTCGGTTTGCCTCTTCCCGGGTTATCCATCGAATTCTCTTGTTGGGCTCCTTCTCGATGTGGATGTAGGGGACAGAGTGAGTCCAGCCCCAATTCTTGTTCGCAGTCTTGAGGAAGCTCTTGAGGGTGGTCTTGTAGCGGTTCGCAGTGGAAATGGTGAATGGTAGCTCTATGTCGCTGATCACCTCAGTGGTGACATCGCTGAGCTTGAGGTGACCGAGATATTCCTCCCAGAAGTCCATGTGCCTGGTGATGTCAGCAATACTTTTCTTGGGGGCCTTCTCGCGCAGGAATTTGGCTTTGCCTTCGCTCCACTTTCTGGGCTTTTTCAGCCCTTGGTCCTGCATCCATAGCTCACGCTGGAGCTTGTCATGGACCAGCTGGGCTTCAGTTTTTTTCTTGGTTTTTGTGCTGCGCCGGATGGTCTCGCCGTTGGCGCTCAGCAGCACCCACCAGTATGAGCTGTCGGGCCTTTTATATAGAGACATATTGCTTTCCTCGCGTAGAAAACATCGCGGTTTTAACAGTAACGCATGACGGCCCACCGCGAAACGGGGATTCGGCCGCTAAACCTAGTCATGCGCAAATCGATTATATGGTGAAGAAGGAGTGTGTGCCATGGGGAGTTTTGATGGAAATAGCAAGAAATTGGCCGAGAAGAGGGACGATGTAGCGAGAGTCGATCCTGGCCGGTTTGATCGTGCGCTCGATTTCTATTTGGAGAATGAAGGCGGCGATGTCGATCATGAGAGTGATCCCGGGGGCGTAACGAGCCGAGGGATCTCAGCTGAATACAATCCGGAGCTGGAAGATGTGACCCGACTGTCTGATGCAGAGGTGAGAGAGCACTACCGGAAGAAATACTGGAGGCGAGTTTTCGGGCGCCTCAAGAGCGACGATGTTGCGATCAAGATCTTCGATATATCGACCAATGCTGGCTTCGATGATGCGAGCATGGTGCTGCAGCGGGCCATCAACGACTGCGGTGGAGAGGTCATGGTTGACGGGGTGATGGGTAGCAGAACGGTGGCAGGGGCCAACTCTGTGGACCAGCTGCGGCTGCTCCGAGCGGTATGCCAGCGGCAGTGGCTCATGTACCAGGAGAAAATGGAGCAGGCACCGGAGAAGATTGCTTTTTACAATGGCTGGATGAGGCGAGCGAAGAGGGTGCCAGCATGAGTGAACTGTAAAAAACCCTGTGGATTTTGTTGTGTCTGATAACAAGGCATATTTTGAGGTTCGGTGCAGGAAGGGGTGCGGCAGATTGGCCTATAGCCGAATTGGCTTGAATGAGGCTATTTTGTTATGGAACGAGGGCGTCACAATGGAGAGGCCAAAAATCAAGAAGCGAGGGGCGAAGGATGTAATTCTTGATGAGGAGCTTAATAAGGTTCTTGAGCAGGCAGGGGCTGATATGGTTGCTGAAGGGAGCTGGATTGAATAGCCGCGCCTAGGAGCCTGTCGGGTTTAGTGCACCGATGAACACATCAAGCCACTTTGCCC
>CAYFOU010000003.1:0-40946 GCA_964344805.1 uncultured Piscirickettsiaceae bacterium
CTTGCGCCCCAGATCGAGGTCGATCACCGCACCACCACCATCGCGGGAGGCCCCCATCAGGAAGACATACTCCTGATCGAAGAAGAAGTCATCGAGTGGTTTCTCCAGCAGGATCTTGCGCGGGGTGTAGCGGGGGCTCCCCTCGGCCACCTCCTGTCGATAGTCGTGCTGCCAGCCACCGGTCTTGCCGGGGGCGTAGGGGATTTCCCAGATCTCCGGCAAATCCTTGAGTGCCAGAATAAAGCTCTCTCGCGGGGCGGCATCATAGACCGCACTGACCCGTGAACTCTCCTTGCCGCTGTGGATCGGGATGATCTTGTGCGGGGTCAGGTCGCTGGCGTTCAGCAGCACCAGATTGTGGGGCAGGTAGTTGCCGACCGCGACCAGCTTGCCATCGCTGGAGATGGCGATGTTGCGGGTGTTGATACCGGCACGGATCTCTGCGACCTTCTGCATGCTGTGGAGGTCGAACAGGGTGACCCAGCCATCGCGGGTGGCGTAGTAGACGAAACGGCCATCCGGGGAGTACTTGGCCCCACCATGAAGGGCGAAGCGGGTCTTGAAGCGGGTGATTGGCTCCAGCTTGTCACCATCCAGAATGGTGGCGTGGTGGTCTCCAGCCTCCACCACAAAGAAGAGGTTGAGTGGATCGGCTCCGTGCTGGGGCTGGGCCGGGAGTTGACCGAAGGGAACGAAGCGGGTGTAGCTCTGGTTGATCTCCTCGATCCCCCAGTTGGGCACGGCAGGAAGGGGGCTGTAGATGTGGTGAACCAGTGCCTCGATCTGTTGTCCCGTCAGCTTCTCTGTAAAGGGGGGCATCTGTGTGGCCGGGCGCCCCTGTGCAATGGTCTGGACTGCCGCCTTCTTGCGCAGCCGTTTCAGGTTCTCCGGCAGCAGTGCCGGACCGACCAGTCCCAGTCGGTCTGCACCGTGGCAGGCGGCGCAGTGTTGCTGGTAGAGATCCTCGATCTCCTGGCTGTGTGCCTGTATCGATGTGGTAAGTAGCAGGCTGAAAGCTGCAAGGATATAACGGAATCGTTTGGGGAGTGGATATGGCGTCATGCCGGTTAGATCACTTTTCTTGTTGCGGATGGGGACAGGCCGATCTCCTCATCGGTTAGATAACAGCCGGGATCTTCTGCCCATGGATCACCATAGAGCTGCTGTGCACGTACCCTGGTGTTTCCGCCACAGATGTAGAGATAATCGCAGTCAGCACAGCGCCCCTTGACGGAACGGGGCTGCTGCTTGAGGCCCGCCATCAGTGGATCACTGGTGTCTTCCCAGATTTCGGAAAAGGGTCTGTCGCGTACATTTCCAAGGTTATGATGCCACCACATGGTGTCCGGGTGCACATTGCCCAAATTGTCAATGTTGGCAATGTTGACCCCGGATTGATTCCCTCCCCAGTGAGACAGCTTTTTCCGGATCATCTCTTCCTGCTCTGGATAGTGTTCCCTCACCCAGTGAAGCAGATAGACGCCATCGGCATCGTTGTTGCCAGTAACAAACTCTCTTTTGATGCCATGTTCAATGGCATGCATTGCCGCGTTGAACAGCAGATCCATCGCCTTTCTTGTGGCCTGATGATAGGCGTCATCCTTGCGATTCTTGTTGCCGCGCCCGGCATAGTTGAGGTGGGATAGATAGAATTTTTCGATATTGTCGGCTTCCAGCATCTTCAGTAGCTGAGGGAGCTCTCTTTCATTATCTTGAGTCAGGGTAAAGCGTAACCCGACCTTGATATTGTGCTGCCTGCAGAGGCGTATCCCTCTCATCGATTCATCAAATGCCCCCTCTCTGCGACGAAAGCGATCATGGGTCGTCTTCATTCCGTCAATGCTGATGCCGACGTAGTCGTAGCCGACATCCGCGATCTGCTCGATGTTGTCGTAGTCAATCAGAGTGCCGTTGGTCGAGAGGCCGACATAGAACCCCATCTCCTTGGCGCGGTGGGAGATCTCAAAAATATCGGGCCGCATCAATGGTTCACCACCCGAGAGGATCAGCACCGGTACCCCATACTGTTTGAGGTCTTCCAGTACGTGGTAGGTCTCTGCAGTGGAGAGCTCTCCCTTGAATTCGGTATCTGCCGAGATGGAGTAGCAGTGCTTGCAGGTGAGATTGCAGCGACGGATCAGATTCCAGATCACCACTGGCCCACTCGGAGGGGGGGGGGCTGGTCGCTGCAGGTTGGGGGCGTGCAATGCACGCATGTACTGGCTGATGCGGAACATTCAGTCTCGATCCTCTTTGGAAAGATGGGCGGACTGTTGCAGACGGAACCCTGTCTTCTTCAAAATCTGTTTGCTGAAGAGGATGTCATGCCCGCGTACGGCATCGCCAAGTAGTTGCTGGATCTCTTCCGCCTTGTTCAATACTTCGTTGCGGGTCTTGCCATGGACCATCGCAAAGAGGTTATAGGGCCAGTCGGGGAGATGGCGGGGGCGCTGATAGCAGTGGCTGACAAAGTTGAGCTTTCCGACGGCCTCGCCGAGTTGGTCAATCAGCTCATCGGGGATATCCCAGACCGTCATCCCGTTGGATTTGTAGCCCAGCTTGTAGTGGTTGGGGATGATGCCGATACGGCGGATGATGCCGCTGTTGAGCATTGCCTGTATGCGCTGTTTCACCTCCACACTCTCCAGCCCCAGCTCGGATGCGATTGCGGCATAGGGGTTGCTGACCAGTGGGATACCGTTCTGAGTGGCGCTGATGATGGTGCGGTCAATCTTGTCCATGTGGGGCACGTGTTAGAGAGTGAATTTCAGTTCCAGAAAGTACTCTTTCTGTTTCGGCATGTTGTAGACCTTGAGTCCGGTGTCGGTCTCGATCTTGCTGATCACCGGGGGGATCTCGTCGCGAGTCTCGGTAGAGATCACAAACCACATGTTGAAGCGGGTTGGATTCAGGTGGTGGGCACGCTGGTAGTTGTGGGCCACCTCTTCATGGCGGTTGACCAGTTCAGTCACCTCCTCGAAGCGCTTCTCCGGGACCTCCATGGCTGCCAGGGTGACGGCACCACCGAGTGCCTCGGCATTGTAGAGGGGGCCGAAGCGGGAGTAGATGCCGTCGGTCTTCATCACCTCCAGTCGCCACAGCAACTCCTCCTCGGAGATCCCGAGTTTGTTGGCGATCTCCTGGTAGGGGGTATCCGAGATCGGAAACCCCCCCTGCAACATATTGATCAAGTTGCGGTTGATGGAGTCCAGTATCGGTGTTGGCTCTCTGCGTCTCATGGGGTTGCGGGGGGCTTCTCGTGCAGGGAGGGCTGGTGGTGGCTGTGGTTGTGCCGGTTGAAGTAGCGCGCCCCCTGCTGTTTGAAGCGGCGGTTGCTGAACAGTACCTTGTAGTCGGTCCCGGTTGGAGCGTAGCGCACCAGATCGGCCACCTTCTTCAGTACGCTATCACGATCCTTGCCGTGGATCATGGTGTAGAGGGTGTAGGGCCAGATGGGAGGCTTGGCGCGTCGCTGGTAGCAGAGGGTGACGCAGTCGAGCGGGGAGACCTGTTCGGCAAAGGGCTCAATCTCCTCCGGTGCCAGATTCCACACCACCATTGCGTTGGCCTGATAGCCGAGGGGGCGGTGGTGGACAATAATTCCCATGCGACGGATCACGCCGCTCTGTTGCAGCCTGTGGATGTGGTCAATCACCATCTCCTCGTCCATTCCCAATGCCCGACCAATGGTGGCGTAGGGGTATGGGGTCAATGGCAGACCGCCCTGAATTGCAGCCAGAATCTGGCGATCGGTTTCAGAGACAGGAGGGGGGGACAGTTTGATCATGAGAAGGCTGCCGCGTGGACGAGTGGTGAAGTCGAGGTGTAGGGGTGCTTCCAGTCGAGGTTGAAACCGAGGTCGATGTGGAAGTCTCGCTCCATCGGGAAGGAGTGGACCGGATAGCCGCTCTCCTGCTCCAGTTGTTCAAGGATCTGCTGCAGATTCTGTTCATCCTCTGCGGTCACTACAAACCAGAGGTTCATCTCATCCTCACGCTCATAGTTGTGGTTGACCTGTGGCAGACTGTTGATAATCTCAACGGTAGCTTCAATTGCCTCTTCGGGTACCGCCATTGCGGCCAGGGTGCTATAGCCAATGGTATGGGGCTGGATCACGGCGCCGACACGGCTGATCAGGCCAGCCTGTTGCAGCCGTTCAATTTGTGCGATCACCTCTGTCTCGCTGCTGCCGAGCCGTTCGGCCAGCTCTGCATAGGGGCGGGAGGAGAGGGGAAAGTGATGCTGAAACTCATTCAACAACCGCTTGTCCTGTAAGGACAACGCTGGACCGCTATTTTCCATTGCACATGCTCTCCAACTGAGGATGAATTTCCATTATTACCTTTTTGGGGAAGGCTGAATTTGACTCAGGGCAAATTGAAAAAGTTTCTGCTGTGGTAAGGGCTACAACCCGGTCTGTCCGGCCCGCTGGGTAAAGAAGATTCCGCTGGGGGTCTCTGCCGGCAGTGACTGGATCAGTTGGAAGGTTTCGGTGTCGTAGATATCGATACGGTTCTTGTCACGTACCGAGACCCACACCTCCTCACCCCGTGGAGTAAACTCCATATGCAGCACCCCCTTGCCCGGTTGCAGATGATGAATCACCTCAAGGCTCTGGGTATCGATTACCTGCAGGGTGTCGTTATGAGGGAAGGCAAAGTTCACCCACAGCTGTCGTCCGTCAGGACGGCTCATCGCAAAGACTGGCTGGCTGTGTACCGGGATGCGCCCCACCTCTTTCCAGTTTCCGTTGTCAACCACCAGTAATTCATGTCGTCCCACGGCAGGGAGGAAGGTTTGGTTTCCCGCCTGAGCCCACCCCTCCAGGTGGGGCATTTTGTAGACCGGCAGTTTCTGCTCTCCTTTCCCGTAGTGGTTGAGAATGCGGATCGGCCCCTGGTCAAGGTTCCACAGATCAAATCGGGTCAGGCCATCCTCGCCAAACAGTCCGGCAATATAGGTACGCCCATCCGGGGTGATCAGGCCGTCGTAGGGTTGTACGCCGATATTGGTAAATTTGCGGATGGAGGGTTGCCCCTCTTGGCTCATCTGGATGACCCAGGTCTCTCCGGTATCGAACAGGCTGTAGACAAAGTGGTTCCCGGGGGCATCCACCAGTCCGACGGTGCGGGAGCGCTTCTTCTCCGAGAGGGCGGTAGCGGGAATATCGGCCACCAGATCGAGCGTTTCACTGTCAAAAATGCGTACACCACCCGGCTCATAGTTGGATACTGCGACCCAGCGCCCGTTCTGGGAGATGGCGCCACCGATGCTGTTCCCGCCCTGAATGATGCGTTTGACGATGTTGTTGCAGAGCAGGTCGATCTTGGTCAGTCCGCCGTCACGCCCGAAGATAAAGGCGTAGCGGGCATCGCGGGAGTAGACCGCAGAGGCGTGGGAGAGGTCGCCCAACCCTTCGATGCGCCCCAGGCTATGGCGATGACTGGTGTTGATCACCTGTACCGATCCGCTGGCCCGTTCAATCACGATACCGAGATCTCCGGTACCGCGTACCTCGCAGCCATAGAGTGGTGAGAGTGGAGCCAGCAGAAACAGGAACAGCAACGAGAGCAGTGATCTTTTATGGGACATACCAGATACCGGAGCGGAGTTGAGAGGCAATATATTCAATGTCTGAGGGGCTGAGAATGGCGCTCCACGGGGGCATTGGGGTGCCAGGGCGACCATGCAGGATGGTGGTCTGCAAAAAGCCCGGGGGATACAGGTTGAGGCGTTGAGGGTCCAGTGAGGGACCGAGCCCCCCTTTCAGGGTCAGGCCATGGCAGGAGCCGCAATCCTGCTGGACGATATGCCCAATCTCCGCCTTGCGTTCAGTGGAGAGTGGGGCGGCGCTGCTGCTGTATGCGGGGGGTAGCAGCGTTATAAAAAGTAACCACCGAATTAGGGGACTCATAAAGCGTGTTTTGTCTATCGGTTCATGGCTCATCAGATGGGTCCAAGCATAAAGATTCTGGTGTCTGGTGCAATCAATAAACCTCCATGGGGTTGAGCCAGATCACAAATGCCCCTGTTTAAAGTCGGGTTTTGATCTAGGTCAATGAACCGCAAGTTGGAGATGCCTGATTCTCCGGGCCAGACGAAAAAGGAGGCAGTCGTACAAATCTATCCCTTAACCCAGATACGCTCTTTGGAGCCTACCTCTAAATCCCGTCTTGTTTAACCCAAAATTCTGAACTGTAAGGAGAATCACGACAATGAAGAAACTGTCATTAACCGCACTCAGCCTGGCTGTTGGTGTTGCAATGGGCGGCGTTAGTTCCGTAGCCAATGCTGCTGGACCGACCCTGTCTGATGCAGACTTTGAGAAGGCGAAAACAATCTACTTCCAGCGTTGTGCCGGTTGTCACGGTACGCTACGTAAGGGAGCGACAGGTAAGAACCTGGAGCCAAAGAATACCATGAAGACCGGTCAGGAACGTCTGGAGAAGATTATCACCTACGGTACAGAAGGGGGTATGAACAATTTCGACGACATCATGACCAAGGATGAGATCTCCCTGATCTCCACCTACATCCAGTTGGAGCCACCGATTCCACCTGAGATGTCACTGGAGCTGATGAAAGAGCGCAGGAAGGTTTATGTGGATGAGAAGGATTATCCAACCAAGCCACTGCATGGTCGCAACTGGAAGAACTTCTTCCTGGTAATCGAGCGTGATGTAGGTAAGGTGGCTGTAGTCGATGGCGACACCAAGGAGGTGGTTGCACATATCACTACCGGTTATGCGGTACACGTACTGAAAGCAGCAGAGCACCACAACACCTTGCATGCCGAGAATCCAGGCCGTTTCTGGTACACCATGGGTCGTGACGGCAAGCTGACCAAGATCGACCTCTGGCAGACCCCGGACAAGATGCGTGTGGCCGAGGTGCAGGTTGCCTATGATGCGCGTGATGTTGCAGTCTCCGGTGATGGTAAATATGTCATCGGTGGTGGTTACTGGCCACCACACTTCGTAGTGGTCGATGCGGCAACCATGGAGCCACTGAAGGTGGTCTCTGCACGTGGTACCAATGTCGATGGCGAGTATGTCAACGAGTCTCGTGTGGCGGCGATCTACGATACCCCGAACCACCCCTCCTGGCTGGTCTCCATGAAGGAGCTGGGTCAGATGTGGCAGGTGGACTACACCGATATCGACAACATGAAGATTACCAAGATGGATACTGCCAAGTATCTGCATGATGGTTTCTACGATCCAACCGGTCGTTACTTCCAGATTGCGGCAAATGCCTCTGACAAGATGGTGGTAGTGGATACCAAGACTCAGAAGCTGGAAGCACTGATCGATACCGACAAGAAGCCACACCCAGGTCCTGGTGCAAACTGGATCGATCCGAAGTGTGGCACAGTCGGTGGTACTACTCACCTCGGTGTGGGCAAGGTTACTGTCTGGGGTAACGATCCAGCGGGTCATCCAGATCAGGCATGGAAGATCTGCTATGAGGTAGAGACCGATGGTGCCGGTGTATTCCTCCGTACCCATCCGAAGAGCAAGTACGTGTGGGCGGATCAGACCAAGCATCCAGAGCCTGAGGTACAGCAGTCCATGCAGGTGATCGACAAGAACACCCGCGAGATTGTGAAGACCATCCGCTTGACCGAAGAGCCAGGATATGCGGCAGTGCATATCGAGTTCAATGACGACGGTACCGAGGTCTGGACCTCTGTCTGGAACCGTAAGGACAGTAAGGAGCCTAACGGCGAGATCATCATCTTCGACGCAGAGACGCTTGAAGAGAAGGGTCGCGTGAAGGGGCTGTTTGCACCAACTGGTAAGTTCAACGTTTACAACAGAACTCACCACGTCACCTAAACACCCTCTGGTGGAACTGGCCCCGTAAGGGGCCAGTTTTTTATTGCCTGCATTTCAGGCTCTTTTCCAAAGCCGTGATCCATATCAAGGAAAGCATATCTAGGCTTTGTAAAAGTCTGTTACTTAAGATTCTAACGATGGAGATATCCCATGCCTATCCCGGAACGCCCCAGCTATCGTGAAAGAATGAGAGTACTGTTCTCTCGTCGCATGATCCTCAATACCAGCCTTGGGGGTGGTCTGGTATTTGCGATATTCGGTATCATCTTTTGGGGTGGACTCAATACCGGGATGGAGGCAACCAATACGCTGGAGTTCTGCATCTCCTGTCATGAGATGGAAGATACCGTCTACAAGGAGTACCAGAAGACGGTTCACTACGCCAACCGCTCCGGTGTTCGTGCCACCTGTTCCGACTGTCATGTGCCCGATCCCTGGGTACACAAGGTGGCTCGCAAGATTCAGGCCAGCAGAGAGGTGCTGGGCAAGATTCTCGGCACCATCGATACCCCGGAGAAGTTTGAGGCACACCGTCTGCGTCTGGCGAAGAATGTCTGGAATGCGATGAAGAAGACCGATTCACGTGAGTGCCGTAACTGCCACAACTTCACGGCAATGAACAAGGACCAGCAGAAGCCGCGGGCGCAGAATCAGCATGCCAATGCACTCAAGGATGGTCAGACCTGTATCGATTGTCACAAAGGCATCGCCCACAACAGTGTGCGGGATCTGTTGACCGATGAGGAACTGGAGTTGCTGGAGGCACCGGATGCCACGCTGGCACAGGCGGATCTGAAGCTGTTTGAACTGAAGGATGTGGCGCCGGATCTGGCTGCCAAGCTGGCGCAGGAGCAGGCCGATGCAGCGGCGATGGCTGAGGAAGAGCGCAAGGCGGAGATCAAGCAGGCTGCGGTGATGATGGCGACCGGTATGGCCAAGGAGATGGTGGCTGCAGCGGCTGCTGGAGAGAGCGCCTCTGCTGGTGGTGCTGCCATTGATGAGCGCTGGAACTCGATTGAGGGACGCAAGATTGATCTGCTCTATCCTGGTCAGGCCTCAATGGAGTGGATTCTGAATGGCAAGGACCATGGTGGGGCACGCCCCTTCACCAAGGGAGGAGATCGCTGCTTTACCTGCCATGACAAGGAGGCCAAGGAGATGGGAGGCCGCATTGTCGGAGGAAAGCATGATAAGGCCTCCGAGCCGACCCCGATTGCAGGCAAGCGTGGTGGTATTCCGGTTACTGTGAAGGCGGCCCATGATGATGAGCACCTGCTCCTCTACTTCCAGTGGACCGATGGCGGTACGCCGGTTGCCGAAGGGGAGCGCATGGATGTCGAGAATCCGATCAAGCTGGCGATGATGTTTGCCACCGATCAGGTAGAGTATGCCGACCGCGCCGGATGCTGGGGCACCTGTCACCACGATGCCAACGCTATGCCACATCAACCGGAAGGGACCAAAGTGGTCAAGTACATCAAGGAGTCTCGCAAGAAGATCGAGGTCAAGGGACGTCGCGGCAAGAAGCGTGGTGGCTGGGACAAGTTACGCAGTGAGGACGAGATCAAGGCTGCCTTTGAGGCGAAGAAGTTCATGGACCTGATTCGTGTCGACTCACAAGGCAAGGTGGAGGATGGGTACATCCTCGACAACCGAGTGCTGGATGGCAGTATCGAGGATCTGGAGTTTGTCACCGACTACGCCAACGGCATGTGGACTGTGGTGATGAAGCGCAAGCTCAACTCCGGTGATGCCGATGATCTGCCGATTGAGGCGGGCAAGCGTTACAACTTTGGATTCGCCATTCATGATGATTACACCAGTGGACGCTATCACCATGTGTCGCTGGGCTACAAGCTCGGCCTGGATGACCCGGAAGCAGAGCTCAATGCCGTGAAATGGTAGAAAGGTTTTAAAAGAATCTCCTATGGGATAATGATGGGTAAACTTCACCAACCACTTAGGCCTCTTCAGCTTGTGCTGGGAGGCCTTTTTTTTTCCATCTCATCGGTACCGCTGGTGTGGGCCGAAGCGGGAGTGACTGAGGTGGAGATCGTCAAGTACCGCTACCAGCCACAGGTGGTTACGATCCGTGCAGGGGAGCAGGTGCGCTGGATCAATCGTGAACGGCGTCAGTACCACTCGGTCAAGATCCATCGGGATGGTTCACAGGACGCATTGATCGAGTCCGACTATTTCTTTCCTGGAGATCAGTGGAGTTACACCTTCAGTGAACCTGGAAGCTACAGCTATCTTTGTGGACCACACCCGGAGATGTCAGGGCGGGTAGAGGTCACCCCCTGACACCTGACTATTCGATCAGGGCGCCGCGCATCTTCTGCGTATCAAGGATGCGGATGTCGTTACCCTGTACCTCAATCATTCCCAATTTCTTCAGTTTACCCAGAATGCGGGAGAAGGTCTCTCGCTGAATGGAGAGGCGAGAGGCGATTACGCTCTTTTGAGTGGGTAGATGGAACTCAATCTCCCCCTCCTCGTTTTCTGGTACAAATGAGAGCAGGTAGTTGATCAGCCGGTTGGTGGCGCTGTTGAGGCAGAGATCACCAATCTCGGAGACCCTGTCTTGTAACTGGCGGCTGAGATCGGCCATGATCCAGAAAGAGATCTCTGGACTATTCTTCAATACACTGAGGTAGGTCTTGTTGTGAAAGGAGAAGACCTCGCCATCTTCCAGAAACTGACAGTTGACCGGATAGGAGTGGCTCTCCATGAACATCACCGCCTCGGCGAAGGAGTTGCCCGGTTGCAGAATGTTGATGGTCTTCTCGCTGCCATCCGGGGCCAGCAGGTAGAGCCGCACTGATCCGGTACGCAGGATGTAGAAGTGTTCTGCATGGTCTCCCTGAGAGAACAGAATCTCGTTCTGTCCTTTCCGGACCAGTTCGGAGGAGTGGAAGATCTCTTTGATCATATCCTTGCTGATGGATGAGAAGAGAGGGGAACGGCGAATTTCTCGCTCAAATACGGAAGATAGTGGCATGCGACTATTATATATATCGATGGTATGGTGGCTCAAGTCTATTGCTTTATTCAGAGTTTATTAAGGGTTTGATGCAAATCAAATCACTGTTTCTGTACAGCTCGGTACACTACCCGCCAACGCTGTTGGTTCTGCTGTATTGTTCCAGAAAGGATTCTGCCTTATGAAAAAAAGCTATTCCATGTTTGGTCTGTTTTTCCTGATTGTCGTTGCGCTGGTAACCATCTTTCTTGGGTTCCTCTTCGGCATGGATAATCCGGTGCCGTGGATTGTACTGGCACTGCTGGCGATTGTTCCCTATATGCACGAACGCAAGATCCGCAAGGAGTATATCGACTGGGGAGAGCAGTATGCGGTGGGGATCGAGTTGATCGACCATGACCACCAGAAGCTGGTGGGGCTGCTGAATCAGGTAGTCAGTGCAGCCAACTTCCACATGGGGGAGAGCTATATTCGTGGTGTGATCGGGGAGCTGATCGACTACACCAAGTACCACTTCGAACGTGAAGAGGGGTTGATGAAGGAGAACAACTACCCCGGTCTGGAGAGCCATCTGGAGCAGCACAGGAAGATGGTGGTTCAGGTGGAGTCCTTCAGTCAGCGTATCAATGATGGGGGGGCCAACCCCAAAGATGATGTCTGCATGGAAGTGCATCAATACCTCAAGGCGTGGCTGCTCAACCACATTGTCCATACCGACAAGGAGCTGGCAAATTACCTGAGCAAGCAGGGAGTGAAATAGCTCTCTGGAGTTGGGTGTGAAGTGTGCTTCATGGACCGGCGGCCTGCTGATGTGGGCACTCTCCTTCAGTGGGATTGCAGATGCGCCGCTGGATGATGAATTGACCTTGGCGATGGCCGCTACCCCCAGTGTTGAGGCTGGCAGGGAGGTATTCAAACTCTGTGTGGTCTGCCATCAGACCGAGGCGTGGGGCACTATTGATGGTGTCTATCCCCAACTGGCGGGCCAGCACAGCAGTGTCATTATCAAACAGATTGCCGATATTCGTGCCGGGAACCGGGATAATCCCTCAATGCTGGTGATTGTCCAGGAGAAGGTGATGGGAGGACCGCAGGCGATTGCCGATGTGACCGCCTATATCCAGACCCTGCCGATGACACCGAAGCCGGGTCTGGGGCCGGGCCACCGACTGGATAAGGCGGAGCGTATTTATTACCGCAAATGTGCCGAGTGTCATGGTAGCAGCGCGCAGGGGGATGCTGAGCGTTACTACCCCCGGTTGCAGGGGCAGCACTATGCCTATCTGTTGCGTCAGCTGGAGTGGATTCGTGATGGCAAGCGCCGTAACGCCAACCCGGTGATGGCCAAGCGCATCCAGCGGATGAAGGATTCTGATTTCTCTCAGTTAGCAGACTTTATCTCGCGAATTCCTCCACCAAAGGAGGATCTGGCGCCAGAGGGGTGGAAAAACCCCGATTTCTAGCCAGTACTCCGGGAAGTTTTACACTGTCTGGGGGCTGAGACCACCTCGCCACTCTGATGGAGTGAATCTTCCCGGGCGGTGATCTTCACCATGAAGCCCCCTTCTGGCAGGGGTTCCAGCTCGATATCAAAGTTGTGCTGTTCCAGATAGTCAAACAGCGGTTGGGGTTTGACGTTGATATGGAGCAGAAACGACTCTCCGGCAGCGAGAGTCATCGCCTTCTCGCTGGCCATTTGAAACGGGATTGGACACTTCAGTCCCCGAACGTCAATCACCGGAATATTGGTTGCACACATTTCCCGATCATCGCCATTCTTGAACAGAATGTAAATACGTACTCTATATAGTTATTATGATGTACTGATAATACTTTTCAGTCGTTCAATGATCTCATCCGGTCCGATGCCGTGGGCAAACTTGGTGATAAAGGTGCCGTCCGGGGCCATCAGGTAGAGCCCGGAGGAGTGATCGATAACGTATTGATCGGCTGGGCGGTCCGGGTCGATCACCTTCTCATACTTGACTCGATAGCGTTTGGTTACCCGGTCGATCATACTTTGGGTGCCGGTTAGCCCGATCAGTGAGGGGTGGAAATAGGTGACGTAGGTGGAGAGTACCTCCGGGGTGTCTCGTGCAGGATCAACGGTAATGAAGTAGGGCTGTACCTGATCGGCCAGTGGACCCAGCTGCTTCAGTGCAGTGGAGAGGCTGACCAGTGAGGTGGGGCAGACGTCGGGGCAGAAGGTGTAACCAAAATAGAGCAACTGGAATTTTCCTGCCATATCCCGGTCGGTAAAGAGCTTGCCGTGGTGATCCTGCAGCATGAATTTTCCGCCGATCTCCGGTGCAGGGGGGGGAGTTTCGGCCTGTTGTAGCTGTGCATGGGGGCGATGTTCAAACTCAAGGCAGCGCTTGATGGTGGCGGTGTTCTGCTTCATCAGTTGGTAATAGAGGTCGGGGCCTAACTCCAGCGTGGTACCCAAGCTGTCGAGTGGTTCGATATTGAGGGAGATCCCGTCGGTGAGTAGCGGTAGTTCGGCAGTCTCCATCTCTGCCTCGGTCAGCAGGCAGCTATAGTCTCCGCTGGCCAGTTTGGAACGGTTCTGCAACAGAGAGATACCACTGACCGGGGTTAGCGGGGACTCAGTCACTACCCCACGAATCTTCAGTGCATAGGCCTGTTCGAAGTATTGCAGGGTGTCGAAGTAGGCCATGCCGATACCGCTCTTCAGCCCCCGGTAGCCATACTCCAGTTGGCGGTCCAGCTCGGTGAGGCGCTCCAGTACCCGGCGGCGGTTCTCGCGGTAGCGCTCCTTGCGTTCAGGATCGATACGCATCAGCAGTTTTGCCAGCTCGTCCGCCAGAATGATCATGTTGCGGCTGTCGAGCCAGAAGAAGGGGTCGCGGGCCCCCTCTTTCCAGCGGGAGGGAAGTATCTTCAGCTCCTCATTGTCCAGCAGGGTGATGACCCGGTCCTGACGAGGGAGTTGCTTGATGGGTTCTGCCAACTGGTGTTCCAGCTCCGGCCCTACCCAGATCAATAGGTCGGCCTGCTGGATGCGGCTCTGTTGCCCTGGGTCGAGGGTGTAGTGGTAGGGGAGGTCATTGTCATCAATCAGCAGCTCTGGCGCACAGACATTATCCATCAGTCCGTCGAGAATGGAGTGGATCGGCTTGATGGTAGTGATGACGTAGGGGGGGGCATCCCCGTGACTGGCAGGGGATAGTGCCAACAGCACCCATAGTGCGGTCAGGGAGAGCAGTCGGTTTATCATGGTTTCAATAGTGGGGGTGTGACTATAAATTGTTGTTGCAGTGTGATGATGCCGTTGTCGACCTGTTCGCTCAGGGTGCGTTCAGAGGGGCAGGGGGTACGGTCGTGGATCATCTGCAGAAAAGCCTGATTGGTTGATTGATCGAAGGCCTCGCCAATCACCCGCAGTTTGGGCACGGTCTCAACCACCGCTCGCTTCATCCGCCGGGTCTCATCGAGATACTGGCAGTTGAGGGCGATGCCGTTGAGTTTCCCCAGCCCCTTCACGGCATCAAACTGAGTGTCGTTGAGGGCCAGGACCGGACTACCGATCAGCAGGGTGAATAGAACAGACGTGATACGGATCATTGTCAGCGAGCATAGCAAATGAGAGACTGAGGTCGTTTTGATGCAGATCAAGAGTAACTGTCCATATCACCTCTGCCCTCTCCCCATTGCTATGTTCAAAAATGGTCATTTACATATAGGCGCCTATATGTAAACTCACATTTTCTGCCTTGATCTGGAAGACTTCAGAAGCAATCTGGGCAGTTACCGTTCAACAGGTTCTATGAATGAATAATCCATGGTGGCTCGCCATCCGCCCCAAGACCTTGACCATGGCGATGGTGCCGGTACTCCTCGGTGCGGTGATCGCCGATGCGGAGCAGGGGCAGTTCCGGCCTCTGTTGTTTGCAGCCATTTTGCTGGCGGCCCTGCTGATCCAGATCGGCACCAACCTCTACAACGATGCCGGGGATGCGCTACGCGGTGCCGATGGGCCGGATCGTCTGGGTCCCAAACGGGCCGTGGCCGAGGGGTGGCTCAGTGCGGTGGTGGTGCAGCGTGCGGCGCTCGGCAGTTTTGCCGGGGCGCTGCTGGTCGGGCTCTACCTGGTGCAGGTTGGGGGGTGGCCGATCCTGCTGATTGGAGTGCTCTCGCTGGTTGCCGGGATTGGCTATACCGCAGGGCGTTTGCCGATCGCCTATACTGGGCTGGGGGAGCTCTTTGTCTTCCTCTTCTTCGGGGTGGTTGCGGTCAGCGGTACGGTCTGGCTGATGGCTGAAAGCTGGAGTAGCACGGCGCTCTGGTCCGGTAGTGCAATCGGTCTGATTGCCGCTGCGGTACTGGTGGTCAACAACTACCGGGATATTGATACCGACCGCCCGGTGGGGAAGCGTACGCTGGCGGTCTGGCTGGGGAAATCCAATACCCGCCACCTCTATCTGCTGCTGTTGCTGGCCCCGTTTCTGCTGGTTGTAGGGCTGGTCGATCAACTGCAGAAGCCTCATATACTCTGGGTGGTGGGGCTGTCGCTGCCGCTGGCGCTCTATCTGATTCGCTCCATCTATCGCCTGCCACATGGCCAGGTATTGAACCGGTTGTTGGCTCAGACGGCACAGCTGCAACTGCTGTTTGGAGGACTGTTAATGGTAGGAATCCGATTATGAAAAAACATACAAGATGGGTATGGGCCGGTTTGTTGATGGCCCTTTTGTCAGTTAAAGGGGTGCAGGCGGAAGAGAAGGAGGTAACGCTGCAGTTGCCCCCTGAGTCGATTGCCCAGTGGTACAAGCCCCATAACAAACGTCAGGTCTGGCTCCACACCATGTTCGGTCTGCGTCGATCGATGGTGGCGATACAGGAGTATGTGGCGCTGGAGGATGGAGAGCGGCTTGACAAGTGGGCTGGGCAGTTTCTGAAAAAGTATCGCAGTATTCCCGAGATGGTCCCCGAGTGGGCGGATGAGGTGGAGCTGAAGTGGGCCGATCATCTGGAGCAGGCGGTGGCCCAGCGGCAGTGGGGGGAGATCGGCAAGGTGCTGGGCAAACTGGGGATGAGCTGCCGCTCTTGCCATCAGGATTATCGTGCGGTGACGGCGGCCCTCTATCGTGCCCCTGACTTCGGTGCAGTAACGGTTGAAGATCGTGAAACGCTGGAGGAGCAGAGCTTCAAGGATGCGATGAAGGGGCTCTCTCAGTCGATGAATCGCTTCAAGATTGCGGTGGATGATGGGCGGATCGATGCAGCGACCAGCCATCTGAAAACCTTCAGCCGTCGCGTCGTTGATCTGGGGGAGAGCTGTGGAGGGTGTCACCGGGATGAGGTGCCGAAAGAGCGTATTCTTGGAGCAGAAACCAGCGAACTACTGCAGCAGCTCTCTGAAAAATTGCAGGGAGACCGGAAGGGCATCGGTCGCAAACTGGGTGAGGTGGGGGTAGTGGTCTGTGCCCGCTGTCACAGTGTACACCGTACCGTGAGTGATCTGACTGGAGTGTTGCAGTGATGGAACAGCCTTCTCCGAATAGAGCGGAAGCGCTCTCCCGCAGCTTTGGTTTCCGTGAGGTGGAGCAGCAGGAGCGGGAACAGAAGATCCGTGCGGTGTTTGAGGCGGTTGCCCCACGCTATGATCTGATGAATGACATCATGAGCTTTGGTATCCACCGGCTCTGGAAATGGCGCCTGGTGCAACTGGTCAATCCTCAGGCCGGTGAGCAGATCGTCGATCTGGCCGGAGGTACCGGGGACATTGCCAGCAGGATGGCAGGGGCTGACCGTCATGTGGTGGTGATTGACCCCAGTGAAGGGATGATGGAGGTCGGGCGCCAGCGCCAACTGGACGGGGTGGTGTTCCGGCAGGGTAGCGGAGAGGCGATTCCGCTGGAGGAGAACTCGGTGGATCGTCTCACCATCTCCTTCGGCATTCGCAACACCACCGATATGGAGCAGACGTTAAAGGAGATCCATCGGGTACTGAAGCCGGGGGGGAGCTTTTACTGTCTCGAGTTCTCCCGACCGGCGTGGTGGTTGAAGCCGTTCTATGACTTTCACTCCTTTCATATCATTCCCCGCCTGGGGGCTTGGGTTGCCAAGGCACCGATTGCCTACAACTATCTGGTGGAGTCGATTCGCCGCTTTCCCGACCAGAAGGAAATGAAAGCGCTGATTGAAGAGGCTGGATTTAATGAAGTCTGTTACCGCAACCTCAGCTTTGGAATTGCTGCCATCCATATCGGTATCAAGTGAGATGGATGGCCGTACTCTGCTGTTGCAGCAGATTGAAACCCTGAGTGAGGCGGAGTTGGGAGAGGTGCTCAACTTTATTGCTCTATTGAAGGAGCAGGGGAGCCAACAGGCGCTGGAGTGTGAGATCAGCTGTCAGCGCGAGGTACTGGAGACTCTCTGGGAAGAGGATG
This sequence comes from uncultured Piscirickettsiaceae bacterium, assembly GCA_964344805.1. Classification (GTDB taxonomy): domain Bacteria; phylum Pseudomonadota; class Gammaproteobacteria; genus Thiopontia. The sequence continues at coordinate 17,235 of CAYFOU010000003.1, forward strand.
AAGAGGTGGGGTGGATCGACCTGTGAATGAGATTGAGCCCCCGATTATTCTGCAGACCAGTGGTACCGAAGGAGTACCGAAACAGGTATCGCTGAGTCACGAGACCTTCCGGGCCAGTGCCCGTATCGGACAGACGATGGAGCAACTGCAAGCGGGAGATTGCTGGCTCAACTGTCTGCCGCAGCACCATGTGGGGGGATTGGCGATTCGTCACCGCTGTGAGCTGGCCGGGGCCACCATGCTGCTCCATCACGGTTTTGATCTGCAGAAAATCCAGCAAGATCTGGAACAGCATGCGGTTACCCATCTCTCGCTGGTGCCGGTGATGCTCTCCAAGCTGCTCAACCACTATGGGGAGCGCGTAGCGCCAGCCTCTCTGCGCACCATATTGATTGGGGGGGATCGTCTGCCAAAACCGCTGGCACAGCGTGCAGTGGATCAAGGGTGGCCGCTGGTGGTCTCTTACGGGATGACCGAGACCGCCTCACGCATCGCCATGCTGCGTCTGACCAGAGACAATATTGAGGCCTGGCAGGAGGGAGAGGTGGGCCCCCCCCTACCCGGTGTGGAGCTCTCAATCAGTGAAGCGGGAGCGATAGAGATTCGCTGTGAGGCACTGTTTCCGGGAGAAGATCGAACCATCCACACCCGTGACCGGGGTTATCTGGACCGGCGAGGCCATCTCCATGTTCAGGGGCGGCTCGACTATATGATTCTGACCGGTGGAGAGCTGGTGGACCCGGTGGTGGTAGAACAGAGGTTGCTGGAGTGCCCCTGGATCGAGGATGCCGGGGTTACTGCGGTACCGGATCTGGAGTGGGGAGAGCAGATCGTTGCGGTAGTGCAGCATAGTGGAACGCTGGAGCAGATTGAGGCATGGAGCCAACAACTGCCGGGGCATCTGCGTCCCAGGCGATGGATTGATTTGCAGCAACTAAAAAAGAGTGCAATAGGAAAAATTGATCGTAAGTGGCTACGCACTATAGTACATTAGTGATGTACGGTAGTAGGAGTACTGCTGTATAGATCCATCAGGTTGATGAGGGAGACCTGACCAATAACAACAAACTGCCATGAGCAGAGCCAATATCGTTTCTGGAGCAGGGGGAAGTGATGAAAATTCTGACCATTGATGATTCTACTGTAGTGACCAATATGGTCCGTTTCTCGCTGGAGAAGGTGGGGATTGAGTGTGAAGTTGCCGCCCATGGGCTGGCCGGCATCACCTGTATCAAGCAGGAAGACCCACCCTTCGATTTTATTCTCTCCGATCTCAATATGCCCTATATGGACGGGATGGAGATGTTGCGACAGATCCGCAAGGATTTTCCCAACTATAACGACATTCCGTTTGTCTTCCTCAGTACCACCTCCGATCAGGAGATCAAGGAGGAGGCCAAGGCACTGGGGGCCAGGGCGTGGATGAAAAAACCGTTCACCCCGGAGGTGTTGCTGGAGATGATCCGTCGCTTCAGCGGTTGGGAAGGGTAGCAAGTAGTTGTGTGAAGTGTTGGTAGTCCTGAGCTGTAACACGCTCAGGTACATCCATGTATCGCTCGGCTGTGGTCTTCCCTGCCCGTAGACGGTTGCAGCTCAGGACTGCCAATACTTTTGAAATAATTAGTGCTTTAGCTGTTCCAGAATCTGGAACGGATTCTCCCGCTCCTGCTCTTCCAGCTCCGTCTCGTCCTGCAGATACTGACTGGCGCTACAGGCATGGGCCTCATGGCTCACCACCACCGGGATTGCCAGAATCAACTCATCCTCGATAAAGTCTTTCAGTGAGAACTGCTTCTCATCGACCAGCAATGGTTCGTACTGTTCAGGCAGGGTCTCCTCTTCTGCCTCATCCTGAATCAGTGCCATATTGAACTCGCTATCCAGTGATACTTCCATTGCCTCCATACAGCGTTGGCAGGGGAGCTGGACCTGGGCCTGCAGTGAGCCATTCAGGACAGGAATGCCCGATTCGTCGGTATTGAACTGCAAATTCACCTCCAGTGCCCCATGCTCGTTGAGCAGCATCGATACAGCCCGCTCAAATGGCTGTAGGGAGAGGGTCTGCTGGATGGCTTTACCATTGCGGGCAAAGCTGATGGGAGAGATCTGATCTGGAAACTGGTCGGGCATAACCTTACAATGCAGCCGTAATTGCTCAGCTCACCTCTGAAACCCGTTATTTCTGCGTTCGAAAATGGTCATTTACATTTGTAAACTCACATTTTCTGCCTTGAAGCGAAGCAACGCTTTTAAGCGGTCACTAACGAATTTCAGAGACAATCTGAACCATTACAGCGAATCCTCTTATGGTCTTGCAATACCTGCAATAGTTAACAAAATACATAGTGTAATCGAAAATGCATCTGCCCTACCCATTAGTTCTTGGCTCCAGCTCACCGTTCAGAAAAGAGCTGCTTGCCCGTCTGCAATTGCCGTTCGAGACCAGCTCTCCCGATATCGATGAGAGCCATCTGGAGAACGAGACTCCAGAGGAGCTGGTGGCCCGCCTTGCCATCGGCAAGGCGCAGGAGGTGGCGAAGAGCTTTCCCTCTCATCTGGTGATTGGTTCCGATCAGGTGGCGGTCAATGAGGGAGAGATTCTCGGCAAGCCGGGCAGCTTCGAGAAGGCGGTAGAGCAGCTTTCGGCGGCATCGGGCAAGGGGGTGCAGTTCTATACTGGTTTGACGTTACTCAATAGTGCCACCGGTGCAATGCAGACCGAGGTGGTGCCATTTGTGGTCCACTTCCGTGAGTTGAGTAAGGAGCGTATTGCACGTTACCTGAAGGCGGAAGAGCCCTACAACTGCGCCGGTAGCTTCAAGTCGGAGGGGTTGGGGATCACCCTGTTTGAGAAGCTGGAGGGGGAGGACCCCAGTGCCCTGATGGGGCTGCCACTTATCCGTTTGGTTCGAATGTTGGAGCAGCAAGGGGCACAATTTCCCTGATCGCTGAAATGTGTTCGATGCAGGCGAGCGGACCATGCTGGTGTAGCCGCTCTGCGGCGTGCACCCCATAACAGACCCCAACTGAGGCCATCCCGGCACGGGTTGCCATCTCCAGGTCATATTCGGTATCCCCCACCATTATCGCCGCCTCCGGGGCAATATTCAGCTCCTGCAGACTCTCGAACAGCATCTGTGGATGGGGTTTTGATCGGGTCTCGTCGGCACAACGGCTGCTGTGGAACAGATCCTCCAACTGTGTCGCCTTCAGCACCAGATTGAGGCCGCGACGACTCTTCCCGGTTGCTACCGCCACCTTGATCCCCTCATCGATCAGCTGCTCCAGCAGCTCCATCACCCCGGGAAAGAGGTCCTCCCGCCCCTGTGAAACATGACGGAAGTGGTTGCGGTAGTGGTCCGCCAGCTCCTGAGCAAAGGGCTCATCACTGCCGGGGTAGAGGGCGGTGACCGCCTCCAGCAGCCCCAGACCGATGATGTTGCTCACTTCGGCGTCACTGCGCGGCTCCAGCTCCATATCGGTGATGGCGCTGTGCATGGTCTCCACGATGGCCTGTTCGGAATCCATCAGGGTACCATCCCAGTCGAAAATCACCAGCTCGGCAGGACGACTCAGAAGCTGCGGCATGATTCGCTCTCCTGCAGCTTGTCAACCACCTGCCGCAGTACCTCCGGTAACGGGGCCTCCAGCCGCACTGTGGTCTCATCCTCTGGGTGGGGAAAGGAGAGTTGATGGGCGTGGAGGAACAGCCGGTTGAGCCCCAACCCCTTCATCTGCCGGTTGAACGCCTCCTCTCCATAGCGCTCGTCCCCCGCCAGTGGGTGCTGGATATGGCTGCCATGCACACGGATCTGATGGGTGCGCCCGGTAACAATCTCCACCTCGGTGAGGGTGGCACTGTCGCAGGCGAGTTGGGGGCGGAAGTGGCTCTCTGCCTCCTTCCCCTTGGCATCGACCTTGACCACCCGCTCCCCGGAGTGGAGTACATTCTTCTTCAACGGGGCCAGTACCGTCTTCTGCTTGCGCATCCTCCCCCGGACCAGCGCCAGATACTGCTTCTCTATCCGCTGCTCCCGCATCGCATCGTGAAGGAAACGCAGTGCACTGCGTCGCTTCGCAACCAGCAGCAGGCCGGAGGTGGCGCGATCCAGCCGGTGGACCAGCTCATAGTTCTTCGCCTCTTCGCGCAGCGCACGCAGCGCCTCGATCACCCCGTAACGCAGTCCGCTGCCGCCATGCACCGCGATGCCCGAGGGTTTGTTGAGTACCAGTATCCACTTGTCCTCATAGAGAATGGCCGACTCCAGCCACTGTACCGAATCGGATTTGGGTAGCGCCTTCTCCTCTGCCATGCGAATCGGAGGAATGCGCACCAGATCTCCGGCCTGTATCCGGTAGACCGGCTTCACCCGCTTTTTGTTGACCCGCACCTCTCCCTTGCGCAGGATGCGGTAGATACGGCTCTTCGGTACCCCCTTGAGACGGGCCAGCAGGAAGTTATCGATGCGCTGTCCGGCATGTTCGTGGTCTACCTCCACCTGTTGCAGGGGGAAGGAGGTGCTCTTCGGGGAGGGATGGGTTGGTTTGGACATGGTGCCATTTTATTCGATCTTGAGAGAGAAGAAGTGCCTGGGTTCACCATTGCTTTCACCATCGATTGTCTATACTGGGTAGATAAACCGGAGAAATCAGGATGAAAAGCAAATCAACCATCGGGCTGGTGCTGCTGTTGATGGTGACCACTGTGGTCTCGGCAAAGAATGGGTTTGATCTTGGCAATAGTGAGATTGCACCCAGCAAGATCTATCGGGGTGGCCCACCGCGTGATGGTATTCCGGCCATTGATCAGCCCCGTTTTCTCTCTGTTGCAGAGGGGGAGGCGCAGATCCAGAAGGATGCGTGGGTGCTGGGGGTGGAGGTCAATGGTGTCAGTCGTGCCTACCCCATCGCCATCCTCAACTGGCATGAGATCGTCAATGATCGTATCGGGAATCAGTCGTTTGCGGTCACCTACTGCCCGCTCTGTGGTTCCGGTGTGGTCTTCAGGGTTGGGGAGGGGGATCAACAGCACCATTTCGGTGTCTCCGGGCTGCTCTACAACAGTGACGTGCTGCTCTATGACCGAGAGAGTGAATCCCTCTGGTCGCAACTGTTGGGAAGGGCGATCAGTGGTCCTCGCAAAGGGGAGAAACTGCAGCCACTGGCGGTTATCCATACCCGCTGGGAGGTGTGGCGCAGGATGTACCCCGAGACTCAACTGCTCTCCAGAGAGACCGGCTTCCAGCGGGATTACGACAGGGACCCCTATGCCGGATACAGTGATGAGGCCGGTCTCTACTTCCCGGTGGAGCGTCTGGATCGCCGCTACCATCCCAAGGAGCGGGTGATTGGGGTAGAGGTTGATGGGGTGTTCAAGGGGTACCCTCACTCCGAGCTTTCTCGGGCCAACACGCCATTTGTGGATTGGATCAACGGAGTTGATATTCAGGTCCACTATGATGCCGGCAGTGGCAGCGGCTGGATTACTGATCTGAAGGGGGAGCACATGGTTACCGTATCGGCCTTCTGGTTTGCCTGGGCGGCCTTTCATCCCGATACCGAGGTGTATCGATGGAGTACAAGTACTAGCCCAAAGTAGGTAAAGAGTGTGATAATTCCCCTGTAAAAAAGGGGGCAACGCTGCAAGATACCCGTTTCATCTTTTGGACCTCGTAGACATACAGGGTGTATGAGTGGTGTCTTGACCGAAAGAGGATTTGAGTGATGAGAGTATCAGCGCTGCTTGTTTGGGTAGCTGTGGCATTTCAACCATTGTTGGCGGAGGCGGCTGAGCCGCCGCGCTGTCTGCTGCTCTACTCCTACCATGTGGGGTATGCGTGGAATGATGCGGTGGATCGGGGGGCCAGCGAGGTGTTGGGAGAACAGTGTGAGATTCGCCGTTTCTATATGGATAGCAAGCGTAATCCGGCACCCAGAGCGATTCGTGCCAAGGCTGAGGAGGTGATGGGGGTGGTGATGGAGTGGGAGCCCGATATTATTATCGCGGCTGATGACAATGCCTCCAAATATGTGGTCGCCCCCTATCTGAAGGGGAGTCGTACCCCGGTGGTCTTCTGTGGCGTCAACTGGAGTGTCGAGGGGTATGGCTACCCCTACATCAATGCCACCGGAATGGTGGAGGTGGCACCGATCGATGCACTGCTGGAGCAGACCGAGGCGGCGATGAGCGCTTCACTGCAGGGGCGTCCGTTTCGAAAGATCCGTACCCATTTCATCGATGCTGATCGCCTCAGTGCACGCAAGATCTACGCCTGGTTCAAGAAGGCCTTTGATCAGCGCGGAATGGAATTGATCCCCCACTTTGTCCACACCTTTGAGGAGTGGAAACTGGCCTATCGGGAGGCGCAGCAGGATGATCTGGTCCTGCTCATCAACCATGCCGGTATCGAGGGGTGGGACCGGCAACAGGCCGAGGTCTTTGTGGCCGCTGAAGGCAAGGTCTTCTCCGCCTCCAACCATGACTGGATGAAGTCGCTGGTGGCGTTGACGGTGGCCAAGGTGCCGCAAGAGCAGGGAGAGTGGGCGGCAACCACTGTGCTGAAGATCCTCAATGGGACCCCGATCTCCGAGATTCCGATCGAGACCAACCGGCGCACGGTGCGCTTTGCCCATCCGAGATTGCTTGATGGGCTTGGTGTCACCCTGCCATTATCGGTCAGTGAAGGGGCGGCCAGCGTCCATTAGGGGGATTGATGAGCCACAGTGACGAGAAGCTGAAGCCGCTGTTCTATTTCCACCTCAAGGGTGGACTGCTCTCACTGTTGCTGGCGGTGGTCTCGATTGGAGGCGCCACCTACCTCTTCTCCGAAAAGGCGTTGATCTCCTCGGTCAAGGATAGCCTCTTTACTCATGCGATGTTTCGCAAGGACCGCATTCAGGCCTTTGTAGAGCAGCAGAAGCAGTGGATGAAGACCGCAGCCGGGAGTGTTGAGGTGGTCTCGTTGGCGGAACAGATTATCGGTGCCTATCAGGATGGAGGGGCCGGCTCCAACAGCTATCGTTGGCATCGGGACCGCTTTCGTAGCGAGTACCGAGTGATGGCCAATGCCGGAGGAGTGCACGATCTGTTCCTGCTCACCCCGCAGGGGGAGCTGGCCTTCTCCCTGCAGCCGGCCGAGCCGGAGCTGGGGATGGATCTCTCCGCAGATGGCTTCTATGGCAAGAGTATCTTTTCGGAGCTGATTGAGCAGGTGGTTGCCAGAAAGGAGCTGGTGATCTCCAGCTACGGGCATGTAGAGGTGCTGGAGAAGTCGGTAATCCTGATGGGCATTCCGCTGATTGCCCCCTATGCTGCAGAGGGGGAGGCGTTTGCCGGCATACTGGTGCGTCCGTTGACGCTGGAGTGGCTGCAGCAGATGCTGACCGACTACAGCGGGCTGGGAGAGACTGGAGAGGTGGTTGTGGTGCAGCGTGAATCACTCAACAACAGCTTTGATATCCGCTTTATCAACCTCTCTCGACAAGGGATGCCTCCTCCCTCTGACAGCTGTCAGAAGAGTATGCATAAAGAGCCGGAACGCTTCCCGATGTGGCATGCGATTCGTGAGGATCAGGGCTCTGGTTGGGTGATCGATCATGACTGTCGTCCGGTCTATGCGGTCTGGAACTGGATTCCGGAGCTGCAGTGGGGCATGGTGGTGAAGCAGGAGGAGAGTGAGGTACTGCAGCCGGTCCATCAGCTCCGTAGTCAGGTAATGGTTGCCGTACTGCTGTCGATAGCACTGCTGGTGTGGCTGGCACAGCGGCAGGCACGACAACTGGCAAGACCGATTGAACAGCTTACCCGTGCAGCGGAGCGGGATGAGTTGGAGGTACAGCAGGAGCTGCAGGTGCTGGAGGTTAACCGCCTCAACCGGGCGATGCAGCATCTGGTGAATAAGCTGCATACCCATGAGCAGGAGCTGGAGAGTATGGTGGCGCGTCGTACCGATGAGCTGCAGCGGGAGAAGTCGTTTGTTGAGTCGATCATCCATGCGATGGAGGAGGGGATGCTGGTGATTGACCCGGAGGGGCGGGTGATACGGGCCAATCGCAAGATGGAGCTGTTGCTGGAGTGCGATCCCTGTTCACTCACCTGCAAGCAGCTCTTTGACCGCAGTATTGGTGAGGCGGCCGATCAGCGCATGCGGCTGTTGATGAGCCATTCCGGCGGCCATATTCCGGTCCATGTCAGTGAGGCCAACTTTCTGGTGGATCAGCAGGACCAGACGCAGTCGCTACGAGTGTTGATGATCTACGATCTGCGAGAGCGGTTGCGGGCCGAGGAGCAGGAGCAGTACCTCGCCTTTCAGTCCGGGGTGGCGGAGATGAGTGCGATGGTGTTGCACAATATCGGCAATGCGATGGTAGGGCTCAATGGGGTTCTCTATAAAGGGCGTGTCGATCTGGAGTCGCTGGAGCGCATTCTGCGTGCTCTGCGCACCATGCATCAGCGTCAGCAGACGGGAGAGCTGGACCGGGCGGCGATCCAGCGTGGACTGGAACTGGCTGCCAATGCGATGGAGGATCTGCTGGGGCAGCAGGGGATGCTGGGGCATCTCGATTTTCTCGAGTCTGGTTTCTCTCATATGGGAGAGATCATCCAGAAGCATCGCAGCTCCTCTAATACCGAGGTGGCGGCCGCCCGCTTTGGGGTGCGTGCGATGTTGGAGGATGTGGAGCAGTTGATGACGGACCGCTATCAGCGTGCGGCGGTCACCCTGACCATCGACTGTCCGGCTGGGCTGGAGGTGCGGATGCCACGCAACTCGGCGATCCAGTCGATGATCAACCTGCTCAATAATAGCCTGGAGGCGATTGAGGAGGCGCGACTGGAGCAGCCTGATCTGCGGGGAGCAGTAACGGTGCGCGCCTTTGGGGTTGAAGAGGCGCGATTTGAGCTGCAGGTGATCGATAACGGTATTGGCATCGAGCCTGAGCAACAGCGGGAGATCTTCGGTTTTGGCACCACCACCAAGACCCACGGCAGTGGTTATGGGCTCCATGTGGTGGGCAACTTTATCAACAGTATTGGGGGAGATATCCGGGTGGAGAGTGCAGGGTCCCATCAGGGGGCCACCATGCGTCTGATACTACCTCTCTACTCGTAGTAGTGGTTCGGTTCCTCATGGTTTACATCCGATGGATTGGGTGTATGATCAGGATATGGGTAAAAAATTGATAATTATCACAATTCTTCTCTTCCCTGCCGCCTTTGCGTTGGGGGTACTGGAGGGGCGTGCGACAGCAGAGCAAGAGGTACAGGTGATGGATCACAAGGGTAATGAGGCCATGGTGACGCGGGCGATCTTTGCGGGGGGCTGTTTCTGGTGCATGGAGCCCCCGTTCGAGAAGCTGGAGGGGGTGGTTGATGTGGTCTCCGGCTATACCGGTGGCACTGTGGAGAACCCCAGCTATCAGCAGGTGATCAGCGGATCAACCGGCCATCTGGAGGCGATTGAGGTCACCTATGATCCCGGAAAGATCGATTACGGCACGCTGGTGGAGACCTTCTGGCGACAGATCGATCCGACCGATGATGGTGGTTCATTTGTCGATCGGGGCAGCCAGTATCGTTCGGCCATCTTCTATCTCGACCTGCAGCAGCGCAAGATTGCGGAGCAGTCGAAGGCGGCACTGGGGGCATCAGGCAAGTTTGATACGCCGATTGTGACTGCAATTCTGCAGGCCCAACCCTTCTATCCGGCCGAAGACTATCATCAGGACTACTATCTGCAGAATCCGCTTCACTACAAACGCTATCGCTCCGGTTCCGGACGGGACCGCTATATCGAATCGACCTGGGGGGATGAGAAGGTCTCTTCTGAGAATGGTGGATATCAGAAGCCGAGTGATGAGGAGTTGCGCAGCCGTTTGACCCCACTGCAGTATGAGGTGACCCAGCAGGAGGGGACGGAGCGTGCCTTTGATAACGTCTACTGGGATAACAAGGTGGAAGGGATCTATGTTGATATCGTCTCTGGAGAGCCACTGTTCAGCTCTACGGATAAATATGATTCCGGTACCGGCTGGCCCAGCTTTGTGCGCCCGATTGGTGAGGAGGTGTTGACCGAGAAGGAGGACCGCCGTCTCTTCTTCTCGGTGCGTACCGAGGTGCGCAGCAGACAGGCTGACTCCCATCTGGGCCATGTCTTTCCTGATGGTCCGGCACCGACCGGGCTGCGATACTGCATCAACTCTGCATCACTGCGCTTTATCCCCAGGGAGTCACTGGAGCAGGAGGGGTACGGGGAGTTCACCCCCCTGTTTTCCGGGGAGTAGTGCGCCCGTTTGCTCAGGGTTGTATGGGGTGTTTGTAATTATTTGAAAACCTGAGTCGCCCTGTCGAATAATATCCGGCAGCATGGTCTAATATGAATTCCAGTATGGGTCAATGCTGCACAAGTGGAGACCCGACCATATTCTGATGGGTGATATGGAATACAGGGGGGGATCTGAATCTCGTTATTAGAGAGGGCACCTCTAAAAATAGTGATTTTCACGCAAATGCAAGGAAGAGCCGCACGGAGAACCGGAGTATATATTTGAATATATGAGGATTCGAGTACGGAGCTGACGCAGCAGTTGTGCGAAAAGTGCATTTTTAGAGGTGCCTGAGAGAGGGGAATGACTATGGAGCCTGCCACTACATCCCAGGGTGTCCATGCCTGCTCAGACCGGATGTTGCAGGATATGTTGCAGCTGGATCATCTGGGAGATATCGGCATGAGTGAGATGATCTTCCTGATGCGCCACCATGTGCAGGAGGTGACCCGCTTCAGCACTCTGATCGGTTATCGTCTGCGGCTGGATCGGCGGCAGTGTGAGGCGTTTGAGCGAGACTGTGCGGTCTACGGGGTAGATCCCACCCCCTTTCTGGCACCACTGGATGGGCAGCATGAGAGCCTCTCCATCGCCGGTATCCAGCTACTGAAGATCTGTGCCAAGGTGCATGATATCGGCAAGCCCTTCTTTCGCCAGATCTACAAGCTGGAACGGAGGCTCAGTGAGGAGGAGTTTGGTCGCCAGAAGCTCCATGCCAACCTTTCACGAATGATTGTAAAGGGGTGGCTCAACCACCCGCAGTTGAGCTTTCATCATCACAATCTGGTCCATATGGTGGCGGATACCGCAGCGCAACATCAGGAGAAGTACGACGGTAGCGGCTACCCGGACGGGATTGCCGGAAAGGAGATCTCCCTGCTGGGGCGGCTGTTGGCGATTACCGATGCAATCAGTGCGATTGTCAATCCTCGCCCCTATGAGGGGGCGATTCCGCTGGAGGAGTGCCTGCAGCGGCTGGAACGGGACCGGGGCAGCCACTTTGACCCGGAGTTGCTCGATCAGTCGATCAATATCCTGCATCAAGAACTGGCAGAGGCCCCCCGTTTCAGTGGGGAGTGGGAGGATCTCTCCCAGCACTCTTCCGACTATATCCGTTTTGTCAGCTATATCGATTTTGATGCCGTTGCAGAGCAGCGTGGTGAGGTGGGGCGGGGGGATCGTGCCGCGATAGAGCCCCTGCGTGAGCTGGTGGATCGGGTGCTGGATGACCATCAGCGACAGTGACAACCGCTGTACTGCTTCCTTCCTCCTTCAGATCCCTGATTGAAAACAGCGGGTTATTCTTCCGCTCCTGTTTTCTATCACTTTTTTTATAGAAAATTGATTTTCTTGTTCTATTCTTGAGTGAAAGAATCGGAATTGGGGGCGTGGCGAGGAGGCCTAACTATGAACAAGATTGCAATTGTGGGGGCGGGGCGTGTCGGTGAGGCGACGGCCCATCTGCTGGCGGTTCGGGAACATGCCCGTGAGGTGGTGTTGATCGATATCCGTGAAGGGGCCGCCGCCGGTACCGCACTCGATATTCAGGAGACCGCGCCGATTCTGGGATTTGATACCAAGCTTACCGGCAGTGATGATCCCGCCAGTGTGGTCGGGGCCGATGTGGTGGTGATTACTGCCGGGGTTCCGCGCAAGCCGGGGATGTCCCGTTCCGATGTGCTTGACACCAATCTCAAGGTGATTGACAGCGTTGTGCAGCACACCATTCAGTATGCCCCTGATGCGGTGATCATCATGGTGACCAACCCGGTGGATGTGCTCACCTATCACGCCTGGAAGCGTACCGGATGGGAGCGCAGTCGGGTGATTGGCCAAGCGGGAGTGCTCGACTCCACCCGCATGGCGAGCTTTGTGGCGCTGGAGACCGGCTTCTCGGTCAAGGATATCAATGCAATGGTGCTGGGTGGACATGGAGATACCATGGTGCCGCTACCCCGCTTTACTACTGTCAACGGTATTCCGGTGGAGGAGTTTATCCCTTCCGAGCGGTTACAGAAAATTATCCAGCGCACCCGGGATGGTGGGGCGGAGATTTTGGCGCTGAAGCAGAACAGTAGTGCCTATGATGCCCCCGGTGCTGCAGTGGCCGAGATGATCAGTGCGATGAGCATGAATCGCAAGCGCATCCTCCCCTGTGTGGCGATCCTTGATGGTGAGTATGGGCAGCAGGATGTGGCGATGGGGGTGCCGGTGATCCTTGGTCAGCAGGGGATGGAGTCGGTGGTAGAGCTCAATCTCAATGAAGAGGAGCTGGTGGCATTCACCCAATCGGCAGAGATGGTGCGGGCCGATCTGGACCGTGTCTGAGTGGGTAATCTTCAGTAGGGGCATGACAGGGGGAAAACAGTAACAACCAGGGGAGTAGTGATGGACATCCGGGGTGCAGCTCAGCGCTTTCTGGCTTCGTTGTCGAAGCGCATTGAGGATGGAATGAACGACTGGCTTCTGCATGAAGAGAAGCCGCGTGGCATTCCACTTCAGGACTTTACCAAGCTTTGCGAGGTGATGCGCCCGGCTGATGTGATTCTGGTGGAGGGGCGCAGCCGGGTAGGGCGTGCCATCCGCGCCATCTCCCAGTCCCCATGGACCCATGCCGCACTCTATCTTGGACGGGCGGTTGAGGTATCGAAGGATCCGGAGATGGCCAGGGTGGTCCACAGCCATTTTCATGGAGACCCCGAGGAGCAGCTGCTGGCAGAGAGTCTGCTTGGTAGCGGGATGATCCTCACCCCGCTCTCCAGTTATGCCGATGACGAGGTGAGAATTTGTCGCCCCAGAGAGATCTCGGCACAGGATGCGCAAGAGGTGGTGAAGCTCACCGTTGCCCAGGTGGGACGAGAGTATGATGTGCGCCAGTTGCTGGATCTGGCCCGTTTCATCTTCCCCTTTGGTATCTTGCCGCGGCGCTGGCGCTCCTCGCTGTTTCACCACAATGCAGGCAAGCCAACCCGTGCAGTCTGTTCCACCATTCTGGCTGAGGCCTTTATGCAGGTGAAGTTCCCGATCCTGCCGGTGGTACGCAAGATCAATGAGGACTACTCATTGGCGCAGCGCAATCCGCGCCTCTTCACCCCGCGTGACTTTGACTACTCCCCCTACTTTGAGGTGATCAAGGCCCCCTATCTGCAGTTCAACCACTCAATGTTCGGACTGAAGAAGGATGGCTATCGCAATCTGCCGTGGGAGCGTGATGAGAATATCTACTGCAACAGCCGCAAGGAGTGTTACGTACTGGGTGAGGACCTGATTGAAGGTTCACAAAAAGTGGAGTTGGAGGTGAAATCATGACGGCCTTCTGGTGGATATTGGTGGGGGTGGGAATGGTTGTGATTGTTCCGCCGATTCGCCGTAACCTCTTTACCCGTTACCTCTTCAACAGCCTCAAACGCAAGATGCCGGAGATCTCTGCCACCGAGCAGGAGGCGATTGATGCCGGTAGTGTCTGGTGGGAGCAGAGCCTGTTTCGTGGCAAGCCGCAGTGGGAGAGGCTGCTGGAACTCTCGGCACCACAGTTGAGCGCGGAGGAGGATGCCTTCCTCAACGGGCCGGTGGAGCAGCTCTGTGTAATGGTGGATGACTGGAAGATCAACCGCCGGGGGGATCTGCCACCGGAGGTGTGGCACTTCATCAAGCAGCAGCGTTTCTTTGCGATGGCGATACCGAAACGGTATGGCGGGCTGGAATTTTCGGCACTGGCCCACTCGGCGGTGATCCAGAAGATCGCCAGCCGTAGCGTAGCGACTGCGGTGACGGTGATGGTCCCCAACTCGTTGGGACCTGCTGAACTACTGCTCCACTACGGTACCGAGGCGCAGCGGGAGTACTATCTGCCCCGTCTTGCCAGCGGGGAGGAGGTCCCCTGTTTTGCCCTTACCAGCCCCTATGCGGGGAGTGATGCCGGGGCGATTCCGGATCGGGGAGAGGTGGTACAGGTAATCGAGGATGGAGAGTCGGTATTGAAGATCCGCCTGCGCTTCAGCAAGCGTTACATCACGCTGGCACCGGCGGCGACGCTGGTGGGGCTTGCCTTTCAGCTGTTTGACCCGGACCATCTGCTGGGGGAGAAGAAAAATGTAGGGATTACCGTGGCGCTGATTCCGGCAGACCATCCGGGCATGGAGATCGGTCGTCGCCACAACCCCCTCAATACCCCGTTCCTCAATGGACCGATCCATGGAGAGGATGTGGAGATCCCGCTGGAGTGGGTGGTTGGTGAAGCGGAGCAGGTTGGCAAGGGGTGGCGCATGTTGATGGAGAGCCTGGCTGCCGGACGCTCGATCTCACTACCGGCACTCAGCACCGGTGCTGCCAAGCTGACCACACAGGTTGCCAGCAGCTACGGCATGGTGCGAGAGCAGTTCGGGGTGCCGATCGGTTATTTTGAGGGGGTCTCCGAGCGCATTGCCCAGATTGCCATCGCCACCTACCGGATGGATGCGGTGCGTCGTCTCAATGCACAGGCGGTTGATCTGGGAGAGCGTCCATCGGTACTCTCGGCGATTGCCAAGTACAACCTCACCGAGTCGATGCGACAGGTGGTCAATGACGGGATGGATATTCTTGGAGGGAAGGGGATCGTTCTTGGCCCCAACAATGTGCTGGGGCACCCCTATATGGCGATCCCGATCAGTATCACGGTGGAGGGGGCCAATATCCTCACCCGCAGCATGATTGTCTTCGGGCAGGGGGCGATTCGCAGCCACCCCTGGCTGCTGAAGGAGATCGAGGCGATCCATGGTGGAGATCGTGTTGAGGCGCTGAAGCGTTTTGACCAGGTGCTCTTCTCCCATGTTGGTTCGCTGGTCTGTGAACTGAGCCGTGCCTTCTGGCTGGCACTGACCCATGGTCACTTCTCCCACAAGCCGCGCCGTGTATCACTGCCCAGAATCTATCAGCAGGTCAATCGCCTCAGTGCCGCCTATGCAGTGGCGGCCGATCTGGCGCTGATTGTACTGGGGGGGGAGATGAAGCGGCTGGAGTCGATCTCCGGGCGCTTTGCCGATGGACTCAGTGGGCTCTATCAACTCTCGGCGATGCTCAAGTTGCACCATGATCGTGGAGAACCGCGTGATGAACGGGCACTGCTGCGGGCCGCCTGCGAGACCGAGATGGCGCGGGTGGAGCGGGCGCTGGATGGAGTGATCCGCAACTTCCCCTTCTGCTCAATCCGTTTTCTGTTGCGCCTCTTTGTATTGCCATTTGGTATTCATCAGCGGGGGCCAAGAGACCATCTGCTGCACAAGGTGGCGCGGCGGGTGATGTGTCGTGGTGCGCTACGGGGGCGAATGACCAGTGGCATCTACCGACCGGAGGCTGCAGAGGAGCCGCTGGCCGATCTGGAGGCGGCGCTGGTGGCCGCTGAGGAGTGTGCGGTGATTCGCAAGCGGTTGAAGCGCCACTTCGGTTCCCACGCCAGCCGCCCCGCCGTTTTGCCGCAGGTGGTTGAGCAGGCGCTGCAGCAATCGCTGATTGAGCCGGAAGAGGCGGACAAGGTCCACCAGTGGCTGGCGCTGCACAACCGTGTAGTGGCGGTGGATGATTTTGAGTCGGGTGAGGTGGCGTATGGATCATAAGGTAAATGGTCGAAAGGTCTACGTGGTCGATGGGGCACGTACCCCGTTTATCAAGGCGCGTGGGGTGCCGGGTCCCTTCTCTGCCTCTGATCTGGCGCTGCAGGCGGGTCGGGCGTTGCTGATGCGGCAACCGTTTGCCCCCGAGGTGCTGGATGAGGTGATCATGGGATGTGTGATGCCGGGGCCGGATGAGGCCAATATCGCCCGTATCATTGCACTGCGGCTGGGGTGTGGCAAGGCGGTGACTGCATGGACGGTGCAGCGCAACTGTGCCTCCGGGATGCAGTCACTGGATGCTGCCCGGCAGCGCATCAGCAGTGGTGCCTCTGACCTGATTCTGGCTGGAGGCACCGAGGCGATGAGCCGGGCACCGCTATTGCTGCGCCCGGAGATGGTGGTGTGGTTGGCGCAGTGGCAGCGAGCGAAGACGGTGTCGAGCCGCTTTGAGGTGTTGAAGCAGCTGCGCCCCGCCTATCTGGCACCGGTGATTGCACTGTTGCGTGGGTTGACCGATCCACTGGTTGGATTGTCGATGGGGCAGACTGCGGAGGAGCTGGCGTGGCGCTTCGGTATCAGCCGTTTTGAGATGGACAGCTTTGCCCTCAATAGCCACCTTAATCTGAGCCGGGCGATTGAGGAGGGAAATCTCCCGGAGGTGGTGCCGCTGGTCAGTGGATCGGGAGAGTATTATGAGCAGGATGATGGGGTACGCCCGGATAGCTCCATGGATCGTCTGTTGCAGTTGAAGCCGGTGTTTGATCGACGGGATGGCAGCGTCACTGCTGGCAACAGTGCACAGGTGACCGATGGTGCCGCACTGCTGCTGTTGGCCAGTGAAGATGCGGTAGCGCGTTATCAACTGCCTGTGTTGGGGGTGCTGGAGGATGTGGTGTGGCGCGGATTGGATCCATCGCAGATGGGGCTGGGGCCTGCCTATACCATTCCGCCGCTGCTGGAACGTAATGGTCTCTTGCTGGAGCAGATCGATGGCTGGGAGATCAATGAGGCCTTCGCGGTGCAGGTGTTGGCCAACCTCTATGCGTTGCAGAGCGAATCCTTCTGCCAGCAGGAGCTGGGAATGGAACAGTCGTGGGGAGAGATCCCGGAGCGTGCGGTCAACCGGGAAGGGGGTGCGATTGCGATCGGCCACCCGGTTGGGGCCAGCGGGGCGCGCATTGTGCTCCATCTGCTCTATGGGTTGAGGCAGCGAAATGAGCAGCGTGGTGTGGCTTCGCTCTGTATCGGTGGTGGGCAGGGGGGAGCCGCACTGGTCACTGTAGGAGAGGGATCATGAGTGGCGAAGCGTGGCGGCTGCAGCAGGATGAGCATGGGGTAGTCTGGCTCCATCTTGACTGTCCCGACAGTGCAGTCAATACCCTCTCCCATGCAGTGCTGACCGAATTGGGAGAGCGGCTGGATGAGGTGGAGGTGGTGGCGCCCAACGGGGTGGTGCTCTGTTCGGACAAGGAGAAGGGGTTTATCGCCGGGGCCAATGTCGAGGAGTTCACCGCCATTGAGCGGGTTGATGAGGCGGAGCAGTGGATGGACAAGGCCCGCGCACTGTTTGAGCGGATCGAGCAGCTGCCGATGCCGACGCTGGCGCTGATCCATGGACACTGTCTCGGTGGGGGGCTGGAGCTGGCGCTTGCCTGTGACTATCGCATTATGGAAGAGCAGGGGATGATCGGCTTTCCCGAGGTCAATCTCGGCATCTTCCCCGGCTTTGGGGGCACGGTGCGTTCAATTCGTCGAGTTGGGGTGATGGCGGCGATGAAGCTGATGCTGAGTGGTCGACCGCTCCATGCCAAGCGGGCCAAACGGGCAGGCTGGGTGGAACAGGTGGTCCCCAAGCGTCACCTGCGTGGTGCTGCACTGCAGTGGATCGAGCGTGGTTTATCTCGACGCCGATTTACCCTTCCATGGTGGAAGCGGGCACTGGAGTGGGGGCCGTTGCGCGGAATCGTTGCAACCCTGTTGCGCCGGGAGGTATCCCGACGGGTGGTGGCGGAACACTATCCGGCCCCGTTTGCGCTGATCGAATTGTGGGAGCGCTACGGAGGCAGCCCGGTGCTGATGTATCGACAGGAGGGTAGAGCGGTTGCCGAGCTGCTGGTCGGGGCGGTGTCGCAGCAGTTGATTCGTCTCTTCTTCCTGCAGGAGCGGATGAAGTCCTTTGGCAAGGGAGAGGGACAACCTTTTTCCCAGATCCATGTGGTCGGTGCCGGGGTGATGGGGGGGGATATTGCGGCCTGGTGTGCGCTCAAAGGGGTGCGGGTGACGCTGCAGGATCGCTCGCTGGAGACCATTGCCAGAGCGATGGTCCGCGCAGGGAAGCTGTTTGCAAAGAAGCTGCACACCCAGCGAGAGCGACAGGCGGCGATGGACCGGCTGATTCCCGATCTGCAAGGAGAGGGGGTGGCCCATGCCGATCTGGTGCTGGAGGTGATTGTGGAGGATCTGCAGATCAAGCGTGCCCTGTTCCAGGAGATTGAGCCGAAGCTGCACCCCAGTGCGGTGCTGGCCACCAACACCTCCAGTATCCCGCTGGAGCAGCTGAGTGAAGGGCTGGCAGACCCACAGCGACTGGTGGGGATCCACTTCTTCAACCCGGTAGCAAAGATGAAGCTGGTGGAGGTGGTCTCCGGTAAGGAGACCAGCCCGGTGGTGGCGGCGCGAGCCGCTGCACTGGTCAATCAGATCGGGCGCCTTCCGCTGCCGGTGCGCAGTGCTTCCGGGTTTCTGGTTAATCGCATTTTGATGCCCTATCTGATGGAGTCGGTACAGATGGTAGAGGAGGGGGTGCCTCCCGAGCTGATTGATCGAGTGGCGCTACGCTTCGGTATGCCGATGGGGCCGATTGAGCTGGCGGATCGGGTGGGGCTCGATATCTGTGTTGCGGTGGGAGATGAGCTGGCCGGGGTGACCGGTGATGTGGTGCCACAGCGGCTGCAGCAGTGGGTTGAGTCGGGACGGCTGGGGGCCAAGAGTGGGCACGGCTTCTACCGTTATCAGCAGGGCAAGGCGGTACGTCACAAGGAGATGGCTGATTCACCACTGGATCCGCTGCTGATTGAGGAGCGGATGGTTCTGCGGATGGTCAATGAGGCGGTGCGCTGCCTGCGGGAGGGGGTGGTGGAGGACAGTGATTTGCTGGATGCAGGGATGGTCTTTGGTACCGGGTTTGCGCCGTTCCGTGGCGGGGTGATGGCCTATATCGAAATGCGTGGGAGTGCGGCGATCCAGCAGCGGCTGGACAAGCTGGCGCAGCAGTTTGGTGACCGTTTCAGGAGGGATGAAGGGTGGCAGCAGATCAAGACGTAATCACCCCGGATCAGGTTGGAACGCTTTATCAGCTGTTTCAGTGCAGGGTAGCGTTGACCCCGGAGGTGATTGCCTATCGTGCTTATGATGCCCAGCGAGCATGCTGGTTTGAGTTGCAGTGGCAGCAGATGGCGGAGCGGGTTGCGCAGTGGCGTGGTCAACTGCAGGTGTGGAAGGTGATGGAAGGAGAGCGTTTGGCGATCCTGCTGGAGAACAGTCCTGCCTGGGTGGCGATGGATCAGACAGCCCTTTCGCTGGATCTGATCACGGTGCCGCTCTTTTTTCATGACCGGGTGGAAAATATGGCCTACGTGATTGCTCACAGCAGGGCCAGAACACTGGTGGTGCGTGGTTCGGAGCAGTGGGAGGCGCTGCGACCACTGCTGGAAGAATCGGCACTGGAGCGGGTGATTCAGATTGTTCCAGACTGGGAGCGATCGGCTGAGTTGAAGCTGCTCTGGTCTCGCAGTGAACCGGCAGCGGCAGAGGCCACCCGACCACCACCACAGTTGGCAACCATCATCTACACCTCTGGCACCACCGGACAGCCCAAGGGGGTGATGCTCTCGCACCGCAATATTCTCAGTAACTGCTTTGGTACGGCCTCGGTAACCCCACTCTATGGTGAGGATCTGTTCCTCTCCTTTCTGCCGCTCTCCCATGCACTGGAGCGTACGGTGGGTTACTACCTGCCGCTGCTTGCGGGGGCAACGGTCGCCTTTGCCCGTGCCATTGAGACCATTCAGCAGGATCTGGTAGAGATTCGCCCCACGGTGCTGGTATCGGTACCGCGTCTGTTTGAGAAGGTGAATGAGCGCTTTGAGGAGAAGCTGACTCACGCATCCCTGCTGAAGAGGTGGTTGGTGAGGTGGGCGCAGCGGGTGGGTGCGGACCATTTCCGTGTTGTGCAACGGCGTTGCTGCTGGAAACCGAACCAGATCTTCTATCCATTGTTGAATCGGCTGATTGGACAGAAAGTGAGGGATTCGCTGGGAGGGCGACTGCGAATAGTGGTCTCTGGTGGAGCACCGCTGCTCTCTGCGATTGCAGACCGCTTTATCGGCTTCGGGATACCGATTCTGCAGGGATATGGGTTGACTGAATGCAGCCCGGTGGTGAGTGGTAACAGTCTGGAGTGGAATGAGCCGGAGAGTGTCGGGCGTCATCTGCCGGAGGTGGAGACCCGTATCGACCCGGAGACCCGGGAGCTGCAGGTCCGGGGGCCGGGGGTGATGATGGGCTACTGGGAGAACCTGGAGGCGACCCGTGTGGTGATTGATCAGGAGCGCTGGTTCCACACTGGTGATGTGGCGGAAATGCGCTACGGCAACCTCTATATTACAGGTAGAATCAAGGAGATACTGGTGTTGTCGAATGGGGAGAAGGTGCCGCCGGTTGATATCGAGCTGGCGATTATGCAAGACCCATGGGTTGATCAGGTGATGGTGGTGGGAGAGGGACAGCCATTTCTCACCGCGCTGGTAGTGCTTGGCCAACAAGCGAAGGGAGAGGGAGAAGAGCGGCTGCTACGCAGGATCAATCGGCAGATGCACGCCTTTCCCGGTTATGCCAAGGTGAAGCGGGTGGTAATTGCGGAGCGGCCCTGGACGCTGGAAGATGGGCTGGTGACACCCACAATGAAACTGAGACGAAAAAAGATTCTCGAATGCTATCAGGATGTTTTGGAAAGTTAGGCCTTACAGAACAGTAAGTTGCATGAAGATTTAGTGAACTAGAGCGGCCCGGTTTAACATAGTGCAGGTGTTCAATCCGGACCGCCCCGTTCGAGTTATATCGTACCTTTTTGGTGAAGTATAACAATACGTAAAAATACGTATTTCTGGAAAATGATGGAATGCTGATTGCTGTCGAATCGACAGGTATAATTCGGCTCTATGCAACTTGTCGCAATCGCCGCTGGCGGTGCCGCTGGCGCCGTGATGCGCTATCTCGTATCCAATGGTGTCTATAACTGGCTTGGACGTGGCTTCCCGTGGGGGACGTTGACGGTCAATGGGGTCGGTTCACTGCTGATGGGGCTGCTATTTGTGCTGCTGACCGAGCGATTGGCACTGGGGCCGCAGTGGCGCGCCTTTCTGCTGATCGGTTTTCTCGGGGCCTTTACCACCTTCTCTACCTTTTCAGTCGAGACACTTCATCTGATTGAAGGGGGCGAGTTGTGGAAGGCGCTGCTCAATATGGTGGGTAGTGTGGTGCTCTGTGTGGCGGCGGCGTGGCTTGGGGTGGTGGTTGGACGCATGTTCTGGGGAGGGATGTGATGGCGATCAGAAAGGTGACGGTAACGATGGTGCGGATCTACCTCTCGGAAGAGAAGGCGCATCTGGAGCGGTTGCTGAAGCAGCTTCGGGAGCAGGAGCAGTTGCGTGGAGTCACGGTATTTCGAGGGATCTCCGGCTATGGAGAGGGGGGTGAGATTCATACCGGCGGGTTGCTGGATCTCTCCCTTAACCTACCGATTGTAGTGGAGTTTTTTGATACCCCGAAGAAGGTGGAGCAGGTATTGAAAGATTTGGTAACAATAGTTGATCCAGCTCATATTGTGAGTTGGGATGTAGAACAGATAATGGGCTGAACTTATGTTAGATCCAAAGAGAGTACGAGAAGATCTGGACGGCGTGGTCACGGGGCTGACGCGCCGCGGTTTTACCCTGGATAGCGACCATCTGAGTGCACTGGAGGCGCGCCGCAAGGAGACCCAGGTGCACACCGAGGAGCTGCAGAGCCAGCGCAACAGCAAATCGAAGGGGATTGGTCAGGCCAAGGCCAGGGGAGAAGATATCCAGCCGCTGCTGCAGGAGGTGGCCCAGCTCAAGGGGGCGCTGGAAGAGGCTCAGGATAATCTTGCCCGGATTCAGACCGAGATGGGAGAGCTGATGATGGGGGTGCCCAACATCCCCCACGAGTCGACCCCGGATGGCAGGGGGGAAGAGGAGAATGTGGAGATCCGTCGCTGGGGTGAACCCGCCGACTTCGATTTTAAACCGAAGGATCACGTTGATCTTGGTGTAGCCCTCAACGGTATGGACTTCGAACTGGCTGCAAAGATCACCGGCTCCCGTTTTGTGGTGATGCAGGGGGAGATCGCCCGCATGCACCGTGCGTTGATCCAGTTGATGCTGGATACCCATATCGCAGAACACGGTTACACCGAGCTCTACGTCCCCTATGTGGTCAATGCCGACAGCCTGCGGGGTACCGGACAGTTGCCCAAGTTCAAGGAGGATCTGTTTGCTCTCGGTACGGCCGGGATTCCGGAAGAGGAGCAGGTGCGGGATTATTACCTGATTCCTACCGCCGAGGTGCCGGTGACCAATATCGCCCGCAACGAGATCCAGAAGGCAGAGGATCTGCCACGCAAGTTTGTTGCCCACACCCCCTGTTTCCGCAGTGAGGCGGGCTCCTATGGGCGTGATACCCGTGGCATGATCCGTCAGCACCAGTTCGAGAAGGTGGAGCTGGTACAGTTGGTGCGTCCTGATCAGTCATATGAGGCGCTGGAGTCCCTGACCGCCCATGCCGAGGCGATTCTGCAGAAGCTGAAGCTGCCCTATCGCACAGTTGCCCTCTGCACTGGAGATATCGGTTTCTCCTCGGCCAAGACCTACGATCTGGAGGTGTGGTTGCCAGGGCAAAGTGCCTACCGTGAGATCTCCTCCTGTAGTAACTTCGAGGATTTCCAGGCACGGCGGATGCAGGCGCGCTGGCGTAATCCCAAGACTGGAAAACCGGAGCTGCTGCATACGCTCAACGGTTCCGGTCTGGCGGTGGGGCGCACATTGGTTGCGGTGATGGAGAACTATCAGCAGGCCGACGGCTCCATTGTGGTGCCTGAGGTTCTGCGTGGCTATATGGGCGGAACGGAAAAGATCTGCTGCCCTGAATAAGAGAAGAGCATATGGACTATTTACCCATTTTCATGGATGTACGTAACCGCCCCTGCCTGATTGTCGGTGGGGGTGAGGTGGCAGCACGCAAGGTACAGATGCTGCTGCGGGCCGAGGCCAAGGTTGTAGTGGTGGCCCCGGAGCTGGGGGAGACTCTGCGGGAGTTGCAGCAGCAGGGGCAGATCGAGTGGGTGGAGGCAGCCTTTGAGGCGACCCATATCGAACAGCCAGC
Source organism: uncultured Piscirickettsiaceae bacterium (assembly GCA_964344805.1). Classification (GTDB taxonomy): domain Bacteria; phylum Pseudomonadota; class Gammaproteobacteria; genus Thiopontia. The sequence continues at coordinate 40,610 of CAYFOU010000003.1, forward strand.
GCTGGTCTATGCCGCCACCAATGATGCTGCCATCAACCGGCAGGTCTCAGAGCAGGCCAGGGCAAAAAATATCCCGGTCAACGTGGTGGACACCCCCGAACTCTGCAGCTTCATTACCCCATCGATTATTGATCGCTCTCCGGTAGTGGCGGCGATCTCTACCGGGGGGGCCTCGCCGGTGCTGGCGCGACTGATCCGCTCTCGTCTGGAGTCGATGATCCCGGCTGCCTATGGCGAGTTTGCCAATCTGGCAGCACAGTTCCGCGATAAGGTGAAGATGAAGATTGATGCCAAGCATCGTCGCCTCTTCTGGGAGAAGGCGTTCCAGGGGCCGATT
>CAYFOU010000004.1:0-34410 GCA_964344805.1 uncultured Piscirickettsiaceae bacterium
TCTGAGAGCAGGGTTTGCTATGGCTCAGAGGGTGGCATGATTTTCACGGTAAAAAGTGGATTTTTGGTATGGTCTGGAATTCAATGACCTTAATGACCCTATTTGATCTGGTCATTATTCTGGTCGTTTTTATCACCACTGTCGCCGTCTACAAGCGTCGGCAGGCGATCTATAATATCGGTGCCACCCACGCTGCGATCCTGATGCTGCTGGGACTTGGAGTCATTGCCCTCTTCTATCTGGCCGATCTCTTCACCATGCATGTACTGCCGATATTCATGCCGATGATGCAGGCGATGGAGATCATGAAGCAGCTCCACCTCAACGCCTCCTGGTTTGTGATGGTGGCGGGGGTCTCTTTCCTGGTATTCGGCATCATGCGACTGATCCATACCGTATTTCCAACCCAGCTCTCCACCATCAAGACCCTGAAAGAGCAGCAGGAACATGTTGAACAACTTGCACTTGCAAAGGATGACTTCTTTGCCGCAATGAGCCATGAGCTGCGTACCCCACTTACCGCCATCATCGGCAATAGCGAGCTGCTGGCAGAACGCAATCTTGATAACGATACCCGTGACCTGATCCACTCCATAGAGATCTCGGGCAAGAGCCAGCTGGCGCTGGTCAATGACATTCTCGACCTATCCAAGATTGAGGCGGGCAAATTCACCATTGATGATACCCCCTATAATCTCAATGCCCTGATTCAGGATATCCGCCACATGTTCCTGATCAAGGTACAGGATGTTGGCATCCGCTTTGAGCTGGAGCAGAAGGAGCACTTCACCCACCAACTGATGGGTGATGGTCAGCGAGTGGGGCAGATTCTGATCAACCTGATCGGCAATGCCGTCAAGTTCACCGATGAAGGGAGTGTGATTCTCTCGATATGGCGTGCCGACGACAGGGTCCACTTCAGTATTGAGGATACCGGTATCGGTATGCCGCCCGAGGTGGTCCGCCGCCTCTTCCAGCGTTTTGAGCAGGGGGATCGCACCATTACCCGCCGCTTTGGTGGTACCGGACTGGGACTCTATATCTCCTATTGCCTGGCCGACCTGATGGAGGGGCAGATTCTAGTGGAGAGTGAGGTCGGCAAGGGCTCCACCTTTACCCTGATTCTCCCCTACCGCCCCAGTGAGTTGATGGCGCTACCCAAAGAGGAGAATCTCCACAGCAACGACAGTGTGCTGGAGGAACGTTTCGAAGGAAAGGTTCTGATTGCCGAAGATACCCCTGAACTACAAATACTGGAGCGCCGTATTGTGGAATCGATGGGGCTGGAGGTGGTCACTGCCAGTGATGGGCAGCAGGCGCTCAACCGCCTCGCCGAAGAGGAGTTTGATGCGGTGCTGATGGATATGCAGATGCCGGTAATGGATGGCATCGAGGCAACCCGTGCCATCCGTGCTGCCGACAACCCGGTGCCGGTCATTGCCCTGACTGCCAATGTGATGCAGAAGCATCAGAATGCCTTCAGTCGCGCCGGCTGTGACAATTTCCTGATGAAGCCGATCGACAAGCAGGAGCTGCGGCGAGTACTGAAGCAGTATGTGCGCCGTCGTCGAATTGCGGCATAGGCGATTCAACAGAGCTCAACTATGGCTATGCAGTCGGGGTATCTCCGGTAATAAAGAAGGCCGACTCATCTACCAGCGTACGGCTCCACTGCACCACCTCACGAGTCGCCTCCGAGGCGAGTTGGGTCATCTCGATCGAGGTATCGATCACCGGACGCAGCCCCTCGAAGGCATCCAGCACCTCGGAGGAGTGGGTACGCTGACTGGCAAGAATACGATCAAACGAGTCACTTGATTTACGCATCACCGTCATCGCCATCTCCAGTTGGTGATTGAGCGCACTCATGCGCTGCTCGGCATCCACAATACGATCCTTGACCTGCACCTGATTCTTGATCTCGAACAGCACCTGACTGACCGAGGCGCTGGTAGTGGTCACTCCGTTCTTGATCTCGGCGAAGCTCTGGTTGACCTGATTGATCTGCACCATCCCCTGCCTTAGCAGTTCACGATTCTGCTGAGTCAGCTCCACAGTCTGTGCAATTTCATTACGCACCTCGCCGATAATGCCACTGATATCCTTCGCCGCCTGCGCACTGCGCTGTGCCAGCTGACGAACCTCACCAGCCACCACCGCAAATCCACGCCCCTCTTCCCCGGCACGGGCCGCCTCCACCGCCGCATTGAGCGCCAGCAGGTTGGTCTGGAAGGCGATGCTGTCAATCAGCTGGTTGGCCTCTTCAACACGGGCAGAGTTGCGTCCCAGACTCTCCACCGTATTCCCCAGCCCTTCCATCGCCTCGGTAATGGAGTTGACCATCTTCACTGCACTCTTCACCGAGGCCTCACCACTCTGGGTCTGCAACAGCATGCTCTCCACCGCATGACCGGCACCGGAGACCTCATCATCCACCTGCGAGATCAGCTCCGCCATCTCCTCGATCGCCCGATTGGTGGCAGTAACCGACTCATTCATCCCGGAGGTGACACTGCCCAGTTCATCAACCCGGCCCCGTAACACCTCGGAGTGGTTCTGCACCTCATCGAAGTTGCTCGCCATATCCTCCATCGACTGCCCGGTGCGCTCCATCGTCTGCATCACCTCACTATTGTTCTCATCCAGCTTCTGGTGAGAACGTCCCAGCTGCTCCGACTCGCTCTGCATGCTGGCAGCCGCCCCCTGCACACTGCCGACCACACCACGCAGACTGGAGAGCATCTTCTGCAGCGCCAGACTAAGCAGATCCCGCTCTCCACGCGGCTGGATCTCCTGGGTCAACCGCCCGTTGGAGATCTCCTTGGCCAGATCCACCTTCTCCTCCAGATCATTGAGCAGCAGGTTGAAGCTCTCGGCCACCTGCCCCGCCTCGGTCGCCAGCTCCACCTCGACCCGGCGCGAGAGGTCCCCATCCTTCACAATCTCGTGCATCGCATTCATGGTGTCGAGCCATGCGCTGCGGGCACCATGCTCGGTGACGTTGAGCCCCATCATCTCCTCTTCACGGGAGACCCGCAGGTGGCCGGTCCGCTTCAGAATGGAGAAGAGGATCACCCCAGCGACAAAGGCCCAGGCAAAGACCGCAATCACACCGACAAACTGCACCCAGAGCTGCGCCAGATGACCGCCTGCAGGCAGCACCTCAACCGGGGCGAACAGCGCCAGACCAAGGGTGCCCCAGGCACCGGCAAAACCGTGTGCGGCCACCGCATTGATCGGGTCATCCACCCTCAATACATGCAACATCAACCACTCGGCAGTGTAGACCACGATGCCGGAAACAACGCCGATCCAGATCGCACCCATCGGCTCCACGATGGCACATCCTGCAGTGATACCGACCAGACCGGCGATCACCCCGTTGAGAATCTTCTCGATGCGAATCCACCCCTGTCCGCTGATGAAGGTGGCAATCAGCAGGCAGGTGACACCGGATGCGGCCGGAGCCAGCAGGGTATTGAGGATAATCCTGGAGACACTGCCATCGGCCACCAGCGTACTGCCACCATTGAAGCCGAACCAGCCAAACCAGAGAATGAAGACACCCACCGTGGTCAGCGCCAGATTGTGAGGCGGAATCTCAATTGGTTCTCCCTGCTCATCATAGCGCCCCAGACGCGGCCCCAGGATCCAGGCACCGGCCAGACCAATCCAGCCACCCACCGAGTGAACCACGGTAGAGCCCGCAAAGTCGATAAAGCCCATCGCCTCCAGCCATCCGGCCTGCCCATCCATTGCCGCACTGCCCCAGATCCAGTGGCCCGATACCGGGTAGATCAATGCAGTGATCGCAATCGACACCACCAGATAGGATTTGAACTTCATCCGCTCCGCCACCGCACCGGAGACGATGGTCGCTGCAGTGCCTGCAAAGACCATCTGGAAGATGAAGAAGGCGTAGTGGTCCGGGGTATCGAAGCCATTGAGGAAGTAGCCACTGCTACCGAGAAGACCTCCGATGGAGTCCCCGAACATGAAGGCAAAACCAAAGACCCAGAAGGAGATCACCGCCACCATGAAGTCACTGATATTCTTGATCGCCACGTTGAGGGAGTTCTTGGCACGGATCAACCCGGTCTCCAGCGCGGTGAATCCACCCTGCATAAAGAAGACCATCGCTGCGGAGAGCAGTATCCAGATGATATTGATGTTATCCTGAACCGAGACACTCTCTTCTGCCGCATGGCTATAGAGCGGAAACAGCAGCAGGGTGGCGATGGTAACTGGGGATATGCGTTTCATGGTTGCCCTCCGTTGGCTCACTAAGGTCACAAAAATGGTGCAGCAAATGAGATGCCAACGCGGTAACCTGCTATTACATAGAGGTAAATGGTTAAATCACGATACCTTTTAACTTTACGGACGCACCATTGAGGTGCATATGCACACAACCATTCCCTAATACAGTGCACAATTGGATAGAGCCATGAACAAACGAAAAGATCACTGGGAAGCCGTCTACCAGAACAGGGATCCACTGGAGGTGAGCTGGTACCAGAAGGCCCCCACCCTGTCGATGCAGTTGATTGAAGAGAGTGGTGTTGGCAAGGAGGCCGCAATCATTGATGTCGGCGGCGGTGCCTCACTGCTGGTAGACCATCTGCTGGAGGCGGGCTACCAGCACCTTTCGGTACTCGATATCTCCGCCAATGCACTGCAACACTCCCAACAGCGGCTGGGAGAAACGGCACAAAGGGTGGAGTGGCTCGATACCGATATCACCCATTTTCACCCCCCCCACCCCTACCGATTGTGGCATGACCGGGCGGTCTTCCACTTCCTCACCAACCCGGAAGATCGTCAACGCTATGTGGAGATCATGAAGCAGGCGCTGCAGCCGGGCGCACACCTGGTGATCGCTGCCTTCGCCATCGATGGTCCAAAACAGTGCAGTGGCCTCGATATTGTGCAATATGATGCAGAGAAGCTGATGGATGCACTCAATGGGGGCTTCATCCTGATCGAGACCCTCAGCGAGGCCCACACCACACCGGCCCAAAAGGTACAGCAGTTCAACTATTTCCACCTGCAGCGGGAGGCCAACTGATCCTGCAATGACGCTGCTGGTCACCTATATCCTGATTGCACTGATCTTCTCCTTTCTCTGCTCGATTGCAGAGGCGGTTCTCCTCAGCGTCACCCCCTCCCACATCGCACTGATGGAAAAAGAGGGAGACAAGGCGGCTCCACTGCTCTATCGGCTGAAACAGGAGATCAACCAGCCACTGGCGGCAATCCTCACCCTCAATACCATTGCCCACACCGTCGGGGCCGCCGGGGCCGGGGCACAGGCGGCGGAGGTCTTCGGCAACGCCTCACTGGGGATCGTCTCCGCAATCCTGACGCTGTTGATCCTGATCTTCTCCGAGATCATCCCCAAGACCCTCGGTGCCAACTACTGGCGCGAACTGGCCCCGATCACCGCCCATAGCCTGCGGCTGCTGGTGTGGCTGCTCTATCCGTTCGTGGTGCTATCAGAGAAGATCACCGCACAGCTGGGTGAGGGACGCTCAATGAGCGGGATGAGCCGCAGTGAGTTTCGCGCCATCTCCAAACTGAGCGAGGCGGAGGGGCAGCTCTCCCCCCAGGAGACCACCATCCTCAACAATCTGATGCGCCTCCATGATACCCAGGTGAGCGATGCAATGACCCCGCGCCCGGTACTCTTTACCCTGCCGGATCAGCTCACGGTGGAGACCTTCTTTCACAAGTATGACCACACCCCGTTTTCCCGCATCCCGATCTACGATGAGGACCCGGAGCAGATCACCGGCTTTATCTTCCGCAGTGATGTACTGCTGGCGCAGGCGCGTGGCAATGGGCAAAACACCCTGAGCAACTACCGCCGCGAGATTGTGGTGGTGGCGGAGTCCACCTCCCTCTCCGAGGCATTTGAGCAGTTTCTGCGGCTGCGCACCCACATCATGCTGGTGGTCGACGAGTATGGCAGCGTGGCCGGTATCCTTACACTGGAAGATCTGCTGGAGACCTTGCTGGGGCTGGAGATCGTCGACGAAAGTGATCAGACGGTCGATATGCAGCAGCTGGCCCGCTCTCTCTGGCGCAAGCGAGCTGGAGAGATGGGGCTGGATATTGATCGTTAAGGGGGTGATGAGAAAGTCTGTACGAAAGATATTGGGCACTACAAGTACAAAGGCCCCCCTTTATTACTTGTTCATGATTTTCTTAAATTGATGTTAGTCAAAGAACATCGCTTGATTCTAATATGTTTCAAACTATTACAAAATCAGGAGCTATACTGCTTTAGTACTTCGACAACATAACAATAAATAGTTAGTGCAATGACCACCACGGATGAAGTCAAACAGACCACGGATACGTGGCGCATTCTGGCCATCGATGATGATGAGACCATCCTCGATGCCTACGAGGAGCTGCTTTCGGAGCCAGAGGGGCTGAGAGAGCTGGACCAGATGATGAAGAACCTCTCCTCAGAGACATTCCCCTCTGTCTCTCCCTCTCCATTCAAGATGTGCCGTGCCACCAGCGGACAGATGGGCTTCCAGATGGTGCAGGATGCACTGGCAGATGGTAAGCCCTATGCGGTGATCTATCTCGATATGCGCATGCCGACCGGCTGGGATGGATTGACCACCGCAAAGAAGATCCGCAGCGTCGACCCCAACGTTCGCATCATCATCATTACCGCCTACATGGACCACTCAATGGGCGAGCTGCGCCACGAGATCGGCATCGATTTCGAGTTCCTGATGAAACCGATCTCGGAGAATGAGCTGAGTCAGCTCACCCAGCTCTACACCCAGCAGTGGAAACAACAGCAGCAACTGGCACAACACCAGAACCTTTTGGAGGAGATGGTCTCGGAGCGCACCGAAAGGCTGGAGAAGGCCAATCAGCGCATCAACCGGCTGCTGGAGGCGAAGGCGTATGAACATCGCGAGCTGGAGCTGATCCTCAACTCAATGCGTGAGGGGGTAATCGCAGTCGACCACGACGGCAACATCACCCACGCCAACCGCTCCATTGAGCGCCTCACCGGGCTATTTGAGCAGAATCTGGTCGGCACACCGGCCATCGACCTCTTCTCCAAACAGATCCATGAGGAGATGATGGGGGGACAGACCCTCTCCATTCTCCACCACCGGCTGCAGCAGATTGTCGGCAGCAGCTGTGAACAGATCGAGCTGTGGATTCAGGATGCCCTGCTCCCCGCACTGGTGATCGATGAGGAGGGCATCATACAGATCTGCAATCAGGTAATGCAGGAGGCAACCGGATGGGGGCCGGAACAGTTGATTGGTCAGAGCCTCAATCAACTACTACCGAAAGAGATTCATCCACACCATGACAAGCTAATCAAACAGTTCTTCAAGGAGGCGGCCCCGCGCAAGATGGGCAACCAGAACCTGTTCCCGGTGGTCAACGCCGATGGCACCACCTCACAGATCGAGATCGGCCTGCTGCCACTGCAGCTGGAGCGCGGCAAGCGGGTACTGGTACTGCTCAATGATCCACAACAGCAGCAGTGGTGGAAGCTCTTCAACATCACCCCGTTCGGTCAACTCTTCTTCGAGGAGGGGGATCTTGATATCGGAGTGATGATCCGCAACCAGCATGGTGACGAGGTACCGGTCTATGTCTCCAGCTCTCCACTGTTCCTCAAGGGGGCTGATCAGGAGGGGATGCACAACGGTGCCATTCTGGTGATCCACGATCTGCGTACCGCAATGAGGGCGGAGAAGGAGCGCTCCGCCAATGAGGCCAAGGATCGCTTTCTCGCCTCCACCAGCCATGAGCTGCGCACCCCGCTGACCACCATCATCGGCAATTGTGAAATACTCGCCACCGAACGGATGCCGGGTGGACAGCAGGAGATGGTGCGCTCCATTGATGTCGCCGGACGCGGCCTGCTGGCATTGATCAACGATATCCTCGATCTCTCCAAGATCGAGGCAGGCAAGTTCCAGATCAACCGCATTCCATTCCGCCTCTCCGAGCTGTTGCATGAGATGGAGCACATCTTCTCCACCCGCGCCAGTAGTGCCGGTATCCACTTCGAGATTGTGCAGACCTATGTACCGGAGAAGCAGCTGATTGGAGACAGCCGTCGCATTGCCCAGATTCTGATCAACCTGCTCGGCAACGCCATCAAATTCACCGACCCGGAGGGGAGCATCCGCCTGATTATCGAGCATGAGGTACAGCAGAAACAGATCCTCTTCTCGGTAGAGGATAGCGGTATCGGTATCTCGCCACAGGCAATTCAGGAGCTGTTCCGCCCCTTTGAGCAGGCCGATAGCTCCATTGCCAGACGCTATGGCGGCACCGGATTGGGGCTGCATATCTCCCGCACGCTGGCGGAGCTGATGGGGGGCACGATCCAAGTCGAGAGCACCAAAGGCAAGGGCTCTCTCTTTACCCTCCATATCCCGCTACAGATCACCGAGCTGATCGATCAGCCGGAACCTCAGACCCAGCTCCCGCTTGATGCATCCTTCCAGGGACATGTGCTGGTGGCCGAGGATACCCCGGAGCTACAGATGCTGGAGCGCCATCTGCTGGAGAAGATGGGGGTCACCGTCAGTGTTGCCGGGAACGGTGAAGAGGTACTCAAGCTCACCAAGGAGCACTCCTTCGACCTGATCCTGATGGATATGCAGATGCCGATTGTCAGTGGCACCGAGGCAACCGAACGGCTGCGTACCCGTGGAGACAACACACCGATTGTCGCACTCACCGCCAACGTGCAGCAGAAGCACCGCGACCAGTTCCGCGAGGCGGGCTGTAACGATTTCCTCTGCAAACCGATCGACCGTCAGGAGCTGCATCAGATCCTCGAGCGCTATCTGCAGCAGGGTTCGGACTCATCCCGGAAACCACAAGGTACCATGCCACAGAAGCCTCCCAAACAGGGGCGGATTACACCATCGGAACCAACGGTCGATCAGGAGCTGGTAACGATGTTCCGGGAGCAGATTGAGGAGTCCTATCAGGAGCTCTGCATGCTGGTACCCTCGGAATCATGGAGTGAGATTAAGGAGATCGCCCATATCTTCAAGGGCAACGGCGAGACCTTTGGTTATCTGGTGCTCTCACGCTGGAGCAGCGCCTACTGTCAGGCGATTGGGTGTAACGACATGAAGAATCTGCCGCTGCTGGCCGACGGGCTGCTGAAGGCGATGGAAGAGGCGTTACGAGAGGGTTAGCTACTTCTCCTTGAAGTCACTCTTGTCCAACCCGTACTTCTGCATCTTGTCATAGAGGGTCTTGCGCGGCACCCCAAGCTGCGCCATCGTATCCTTGATGCTCCCCTTGTGGGCACCGAGCGCCTGCTCGATCAGGCTCTTCTCGAAACACTCCACCTGACGTGGCAGATTGGGTGAGGCCTGCGCTGGCTCCTCTCCCCCCAGCAGCTGGTTGAAGTCGAAGCCACAATCCCCTCCCAGCAGCACATAGCGCTCCGCCACATTGCGCAGCTCACGTACATTGCCGGGCCAGTCATGGGTCAGCAGCGCACTGATCTGCTCCGGGCTGGGCATGGTGATCTCCCGCCCATAGCGGGCCGTAGCGATCAGCAGGAAGTGTTCAAACAGCATCGGAATATCCTCCATCCGCTGTCGCAACGACGGAATCTCGATGGTCACCACATTGAGGCGATAGTAGAGGTCCTCACGGAAGTTGCCCTCATCGGCCGCCTTGCGCAGATCCACCTTGGTCGCCGCCACAATACGCAGGTTGAGCGGGATCAGCTCATTGGAACCCAGCCGCTCCACCGCCCGATCCTGAAGCACCCGCAATAGTCGCACCTGCGCCACCAGCGGCATACTCTCGATCTCATCCAGAAACAGGGTGCCACCATCGGCATGTTCGAACTTGCCGATGCGCACCTCGCTGGCCCCGGTAAAGGCCCCCGCCTCATGGCCGAAGAGTTCACTCTCAATGATGCTCTCCGGCACCGCACCACAGTTGATGGCGACAAAGTTGTGTTCCCGACGACTGCTCTGCTCATGCAGGGTACGAGCGACCATCTCCTTGCCGGAGCCGGTCTCACCGAGAATGAGGATATCGGCATCAGTATCGGCCACCTGGGCGATGGTGTTGCGCAGCTGCTGGATCGACGCAGTACGCCCGATGATGCGTGGTCCCAGCACCTGACACCCCACCTCACTGCGCAGCTGACGGTTCTCCAGTGTCAGCGTGCGCTTCTCGATCCCCCGGCGCACGGTATCAACCAGACGATCGGCACCGAACGGCTTCTCGATAAAGTCATAGGCCCCGTTGTGGATCGCCTGTACCGCCATGTCGATATCGGCATGACCACTGATCAGGATCAGCGGCAGATCGGGGTCGATCTCCTGTACCTGCTGGAGCAGATCGATCCCACTCATCTTCGGCAGGCGAATATCACAGACCACCACCCCGTAGAAGCTCTGGTCGATGCGAGGCAGCGCCTGCTCTGCCATCTCGAAGGTCTCCACCGCAAACCCCGCCAGATCGAGCGTCTGCTGGTTGGCGGCACGGATGTGCTCCTCATCATCGATAAACAGCACCACCGGCTCACTCATCATTGGCTCCTCCACTCTCATCTGATCTGGGTAGCACCACCTCGAAACGGGCCCCGCCCAGCGCCCCATTGCTGGCGCTCATCTCTCCCCCCTGCTCGGTGACAATACGGCTGGAGATGGTCAACCCCAACCCCAGCCCCTCATTGGCCGCCTTGGTGGTGAAGAAGGGGTCAAAGATGCGCTCGATATTCTCATCGGCAATACCGGGGCCGCTATCCTCCACCACCAGCGCCACCTGATGCTCCCTCACCTCGGCAAAGACCTTCACGGTACGCTCCAGCCGCCCCTCCACCGCCTGCAGCGCATTGTGGATCAGATTGACCAGTACCTGCTGTACCAACACCTCATCAGCCCGCACCTTCAGTTGTGGGTCGGGCAGTGCCACCAGCAGGGTCGCATCGACCTTGTGGCTGCGCGGGGTGATGATCGCCTGTACCGCCTCCATCACCGCCTGTACCGATACATTGTTCACCTGTCCGGTACTCTTGCGCGAGAAGATCTTCAGCTGGGAGCCGATCCGGGCCATGCGCTCGGTGAGATCACTGATCTGGCTCAGATTGCTCCCCACCTCCTCCAGCCGCCCCTTCTCCAGCAGCGCCTGTCCATTATCGGCATAGGAGCGGATCGCCGCCAGCGGCTGACTCAGCTCATGGTTGACCCCGGCCGACATCTGCCCCAGCGTCGCCAGCTTGGCCGCCTGTACCAGCTCATCCTGAGTCGCCCGTAGCTGCGCCTCGGCGTGGCGACGCTCCTCGATCTCACGACTGAGTTGCTCATTGCTCTGGCGCAGATCGGCGGTACGATCCTTGACCCGCTGCTCCAGCTCGGCATGGGCGCGGTAGAGTGCCTCACGCGCCTGCTCGTCATAGAGCATCTTCTCCATACGTCGCTGGTAACGCTGACGCAACCCCAGCGCAAGAAAGAGGACCGCCAGCGCCAGTGCGGAGATCAGCATGAAGGCCTCGGTCTTCTGGTTGCGTACCGAGTGGAACGGGGTCAACAGATGGATCTGCCACCCCACCTCCGCCATCGGCTGTGACTGCATCAGGTAGCGCTGACCACTGGGGAGGGAAACGATATGGTGCTCAATCTCGCTGATGGTCACCGTCTCCAGCGGCATCGGCTCCATCCCAATCCCGGGATAGCGACGACTCTGCTCGATCTTCCTGCGGTTCTCCAGATCGAGGGCTGCAATGGTATGGAAGCGCCAGCTGGGCAGGGTGGAGATGAAGATCACCCCATCGGGGTCGGTGACCAGCAGCTCCTCCTGCAGCCCGGTCCACTGCTGCTCGATATCACTCAGGTTGACCTTGACCGCAACCACCCCCAACACGGCTCCATCCACCTCTACCGGTGCGGCAAAGTAGTAACCACGCTGCTTCGAGATACTACCCAGCGCATAGTAGCGCCCCAGCCTGCCTGTCAACGCCTGCTGGAAGTAGGGTCGGAAGCCGAAGTTGCGGCCGATAAAGGGGCGCTCACTGTTCCAGTTGCTGGCCGCCAGCGTCAATCCGCTTCGATTCATCAGATAGATATCGGCCGCACCGGTATCCTCATTGATCTGCTGCAGATAGCGGTTGAGGGTATCGATGGCAGTTACCTTGTCAGGATCTTGCAATACCTCCAGCAGATGCGGGTGGGTCGCAATCAGTCCCGGCAGTTTCTGGAACTGCTCCAGCTCTCCCTTCAGCAGGGTCTTGTAGAGGTTGAGCTGGTTGTGACCATTGATGGCAAGTTGATCAATCGCTGTCTGCTGTACCTGCTGCACCGCCTGCCACGCCACCAGCAGATAGCCTGCCAAAACCAGCAGTGCCACCGTCCAGCGATAGCGCAGTATCTCCCCCTGTTTCAATTAGTACTCCAACACCATGATCATTGCGGATACAGCGCTTACCCACCTTGCCTTGGGCAATGTGGGTAGCTCCCTTCGGGCAGTCCAGAATCCAGCCATCTGCTTCATTGTCCTCCTTTGAATTGGCTACAGCCAGTCCTGCAGTCGTCCGCTTCGCAGCTAACTGGATTCTGAACTGCTGTATCCGCAATGATCATGGTGTTGAAGTACGAACTTCTCCCTTCATGGGCTTAAGCATACCACTCCCGATAAGGGTGACGAATCAGGTTGGCATTGTAGTAGCGGGGATCTCCGGTCACCTCCTCGGTGACCCACTGCGGTTTCTCGAATGGCTCCTCTTCACTGGCAAGTTCAACCTCCGCCACCACCAGCCCCTCATTATCCCCCGAGAAAAAGTCCACCTCCCAGCAGTGCTCCCCTACCACAATCTCGTAACGGATCTTGTCGATCATCGGCCCCTCGCAGAGTTCCGCCAGCATCGCCTCTGCATCCTCCAGCGGAACCGGGTACTCGAACTCGGAACGCACTGCACCACGATTGGCCCCCTTCAGCGTGAGAAAGGCCTGCTCCCCCTTGATGCGTACCCGCACGGCGGTCTTGGTGGTGGTCGGAATATACCCCTGGGTGATGCGCTGCCCTGCCTGCGGTAGTGGAATCGCATCACGATCCACCAGAAACTTGCGCTCGATCTCCTGCCCCATACCGGTACTCCATAGTGACTACAGAGAGCCAGAGTACACCGAACAGGTCTATACAGAAAGTTCCCGGTAGCGCTTCACCACCTGTCTGAAACGGGAAAAGTCGAGCGGGGTAATGGTTGGCATCATCCGCTCCTTGATACTCAGCCGGGGGGAACCAAAGCAGCTCAGCACATCATTGAGATAGCGCTGGCCGGGGGCGGCCCTTCTCTGCTTGTCCGGTTTGTAGCGCTCATCCCCGGATTCGATCAGATAGAGGCGATAGATATCCATCAACAGCGCCTCCTGCACCAGATCTCCCCAGCTCTTGATGGCATGGCGATTGCGCAGGCTCTTCTTCCTGCGTCGCCGCTGGGCACGATTCTCTCCACCGCTATATTGCCGGTAGGTGACCTGCTGCGCATGGCCCGCCTCTTCCCGCTTCTGCTCATCACTGAAGGTGCTGCAGAGTCGACTCCCCGTGGTGATCAGTGATCCGGAAGAGAGCCAGCGCCCCATATGGTGCGCCTTTCGCCCCTGGGAAAAGCACTCCTCGGAGAGCAGCTCAACCAGATGACGAATGGAGGTGTTGAGGGAGCGGCTGAAGGAGTCGTGCTTCACCTTCTGCATCACCGTCTTGCTCAGCAAATGGGAGGCGATGATCTCACAGTAGCGATAGCTCTCATTGTAGAGGGTGATCAGATCCCTCAACCGCTCCTGTAACGGATACCCCTCCGGGAAGCCATAACGCCCCTTGATCTCCCCCACACCCACCAGACCACTGCCGATATCCACTTTCATTGCCGCCCCCATCGTTGCCATTACCGCTCCTCTCTAACAACTATGGTCAGCCACCCCATAACAGGCAAATGGGACTGCGTGATAACGGCCCGTTATCGCATCACTTTTCTTAATCTGTGATTGAATGGTGCTATCAGAAGCGGTTGTGGACCACCACCTCATCCATCTCCAGCTGAGTGGGACGCGGGTGTGCCGGCTCCAGCGCCTTGCCCACCACCACAAACATCGCAATCACATGATCCTCGGGTAGGTTGATCAACTTGCCCACCGCATCAAAGCCGAAGCCATCCATCGGGCAACTGTCATATCCCATCGCCTTGGCGGCCAACATGATGGTCTGTGCGGCAATCCCCGCACTGCGCATCGCCTCATCGCGCTGTACCTGCTCCCGTCCCCGGTAGTACTGGTCGATCGCCCCCGCCATGAAACCCTGCACCTCCTCCGGTGCATTGGCCCAGTAGCGTTTGGGGTTGTCCTCCCACGCCTTGAGATCAGCACAGAGAATCAGCAGCAGCGAGGCGTCGGTCACCTGTGCCTGATCCCAGGCCGCAGCGCGAATCTGCTGGCGCAGCTCGGGATCATCCACCTGTACGATGCGGTAGTTCTGCAGATTGAATGCGGTCGGGGCCAATCTGGTCAGCTTCAGCAACTGCTCAATATCCACCTCACTCATGCGGTGGTCGGGGTCATAATGTTTTACAGCACGACGCTGCTCAATGGCATCAAAGGTATCCATTCTCTTTTCTCCAGTTGGTTGGTTGATTGGAAATTCAGGGAAGATCAAACAGCAGCAGTTCCACACCTGTCGTAGCGGCGAAGTGGATCTGTGGTTCATCGGTAATGACCGCACCATCTCCAACGCCGAGGGTTTCACCATTGGCCACCACCTCCCCTCCGACCAGCTGCAGGTAGGCGGTTCGTTGTTGATCGAGTGGGTAGTCGAGTGAATCCTCTGCCTCCAGATTCAGTCGGTAGAGCGAGGCATCCTGATGCATCCGCATCGAGTCCTCTCGCCCATCGGCAGAGGCGATCAACAGCAGCCCACGTTTCTGCTCCAGCGTACGCTGCTCATACTCCGGCTCAATCCCCAGCTCGTTGGGTTCAATCCAGATCTGCAGCAACTCCAGTGGTTCACGATCCGAGGCGTTGAACTCACTGTGGGTAATACCGCTACCGGCACTCATCCGCTGCACCTCACCGGCACCGATCTGTTGGGTGTGGCCCATACTGTCACGGTGGGCGATGGCACCCCCCTTGATATAGGTGTTGGTCGCCATGTCACTGTGGGGGTGGGTGGGAAAACCGCCACCGGGGGCAAAGACATCGTCGTTGATCACCCGCAACGCCGACACCCCCATGCGCTGCGGATCATGGTAATTGGCAAAGGAGAAGCTGTGGCGTGCCTGCAACCAGCCATGGTCGGCCACGCCACGCGACTCACTGGGTCGAATCTCAATCACAGTTCTGCTCCGGTAAGAAAGGTTGTTAATAAGGATAGGAGAGAGACAACGGTAGATAAACCCGCTATAAAGGGATTGTTTGTTTCCAAAACCATGACAATGGGGATTGAATAGATGGGACAGCTCAATCAGATGCGGATCTTTACCGAGGTGGTCGATGGCGAAGGCTTTACCGCTGCCGCCAACAGACTGGGGATGTCACGCGCCCAGGTGAGCAAATCGGTACAGCAGCTGGAGGCTCATCTTGGAACCCGATTGCTCAACCGTACCACCCGCCGCATCAGTCTTACCGACACCGGGCGCATCTACTACGAGCGCTGTCACTCCATTCTGGAGGAGATCGACGAGATGGACGAGATCGCCAGCCAGCAGTCGAGTGAACCGAGTGGGCTGCTGACCATTGGTGCCCCCAACTCCTACGGTATCCTCCATCTCAGCGAGGCGATCCCCCACTACATGAAACGCTACCCGAAGGTGGAGATCGATATCCGCCTGACTGATCGGCTGGTCGATGTGGTGGCCGAGGGGTTTGATCTGGTGATCCGCATTGCCGAGCTGGAGGACTCCAGCCTGATTGCCCGACCGATCCAGCCCTGTGATCGGGTCTACTGTGCCTCACCGGAGTATCTGGAGAGACATGGCACCCCACAAACCCCACAGGAGCTGAAGGCGCATGACTGCCTGCTCTACACCAATCTCTCCAAACCGGGACAATGGCCGTTCAAAACCGAAGAGGGGATGGAAATGGTAAAGGTGAATGGGCCACTGAAATCGGATAATGGCGATATACTGCGAGCCGCTGCGGTACAGGGGATGGGGGTGGTGACACTCCCTACCTTTATCTGTGGCCCAGATCTGGAGGCAGGGCGGTTACAGACCATTTTAATGGAATACACCCCGGAGCCCATTTCGGTGTATGCGGTATTTCCTTCACGGCGCTATCTATCCGCCAAGGTGAGGACCTTTGTAGACTTTCTTTCAGAGTACTTTTGATTTTCTGCTGAACGGTAAAGTAGATATTCTGGCAGAGAATTATGTGCTATAAATAGATGTTATGAAACGTTTTATCTGGGATAGTGAAGCATACAGCATCGATGGAGGGATGATCGATCGGCACCACCAAGAGCTGATGAGTATGGTGAATGCACTAATGGATCTGGCAGAGCAGGAGAATCCAGATAAGACAAAATATCTACAGCTTATGATCAAGCTTGACGGATATATCCAGAAGCACTTCAAACTGGAAGAAGGGTTGATGCATGCCAGGGGATTCCCCCATCTGGATGAGCATATGAAATCTCACATTTTATTGGCGGATAAGGCCTCTGAGCTGATTGTTTCACCCAACTTCAAACAGATAAAGCAGGTCGCCGAGTTTTTGCGGGGCTGGCTGGAACACCATGTTTTGCAGGAAGATATGAAATTTAAGCCATATTTTCACACTGCACCCGATTGATGTAATGGGGAAGTGGCAAAAACATCATTAACCATACGCCAAAAAATCAAGGATCTGCTCTTTGGTAAAAGGCTTGCCAATCAGCACAAATCTGGAGGCCATTGCATCCAGAATCTCCTCCTGAGTGTAGTCTGAATAGGCGGTAACAAACGCAATCTTGATATCCGGGTCGATCTCCCGAATCCGAACAGCTGCCTCCAGACCATCGATGCCCGGCGGCATCCGCATATCCAGCAACACATGGGTAAAGGGGATACCCTGATTGCTGGCCTCTTTCACTACATTCACGGCATCAATCCCCTGAAAGCGGAATGTGATATCCAGATTCAGAGACTCATCCGCAGCATCCTGCACACCCATCAAATCATTCAACCCCTTAATTTCAGGCGCATCCGAGGCCAGCATTTCACGATAGGCATCATGTATGGCGGCTTCATCATCCACAATCAGGATCTTTACTTTTTTCTCATCCATTCTCTTCTGTTCCTGTGCACCTGCACTCCACAAGCAAAAGGGCTTATCCATTCCTTTGAAGACATCTTGCCTCCAGCCAATCAAAACCAGATAAATCAATACCTATAAGTATATTGCTCTACCTAACCGTAGCCTATAACCCCATGCATTACAGCAGAAATAAGGCTAAGGAAATACGTATTTGTACTTATTTATATATCATTTTTTCCATCGTAGAGTGATTACTCAACAGAGAAAAAACCAAACACCCAACTCATCTACTCACTTGGGGAAGTCCGGTCTAAACATCAGGGAGGCCAACACTATGCAAATTATCCATACCATCGCCCAACAGCAGGAGCTATTCTGTTCCTGGGTATCCACCCCGCTGAGAAACATTGCCGAGCACTGCGGTGAGATTTGGTCCTGTGAGGGACGCGAAGAGGCACAATTGACCCAGGCGCTACAAGAGTCAATGAAGCAAATACCGCAGTTTGCACTCTGTTATCTGCTCTCACCCGAGGGCACCATCATCAGCCCCACCATCAGCCATGACGGCTGTGATCAATCCGATATTGGGAGAGATATCTCCCAGCGTCCCTACTTTCTGGAGCGTATTGAGGGGCAGGATTTCTTCCTCTCCCGCCCCTATACCAGCATCAAGACCCAACACCCCTGCATGACGGCGCTACAATCCGTCTATGTCAACGGACAGCTGTTCGCCTTTATCGCCATCGATTTTGATGGCAGTGCCGAGGAGTCTCCAGCCAAGGGGTTCCATCTGAGGAGCTACACCCAGATCAAGGGGGATCCCTCAATCCGGCAAAACCTCTTTGCCCAGACCCGTACCATCACCCCAATGGAGGAGCAGATCGACCCGGCACACGACCACGCAGAGTGGCTGCTGAAACACCATGGTGCCTTCTTCGTACAGTTGCGCTACTCCCGCTCCACCGCCACGGTGCGCTTTACCGACCGTCCCTACCACGACACCATGTTCACGCTGGATGAGCTGCTGGAGTCCAACAGCATCAACCGCCAGCCCATCACCAGCATGGCAACCATCTCACCGGAGCAGATTCGCCCGGTACTGGATCTGTTCAAGGAGCTGCGCTACGCCGACGACAACATCTACCTGCGCAGCGGCTCACTCAATGTGATCTCCGGGATGGTGGAGCTGAACTTCTCCTGCGACGGCACCCACTGCCTCCCCGCCACCGAGTTTCTGGAGAAGAGTGTCGACTTCTGGCTCAATCCGGGGACCAATGTCTGTGTTGACAGCTCAAAGCCTGCCGAAACCGAGCAAGAGCCCGTCCCTGCATTCAGCAACGGTACACACTACAGCAATCTGCAGCCGGGTTGGAACACCGCCTGATTAGTACTCTAACAACATTGGTTTGACTGTCTCAGAACCCTCGCCCAAGGTACAAGACAAGGCGCAGCCATGCAGGCATAGCCACTCTATGTCAAATGGCTGTATCCGCCCCGAACGGCCAAAGGCCGGTAACGCTGTATTGAGCCCTGAGCGGGGTTCCCTTTGGGCAAGTCTGAATGGGGTCATCTGCTTCGTTATCCTCTCTTGAATTAACTACGGTTAGTCCTGCGTTCGTCTGCCTTGCAGCTAACCCCATTCAGGCTTGCTGAGACGGTCAAACCAATGTTGTTGGAGTACTGGCATGAGGTAAAGCCCCCTACCCGCCCGTTGGCGGAGTAGGATATGATCATCCGTTGAATGTGATAAACGGATGATCACTGGATGCACAGGACCTCACTAACCACTCTGCTGGCAATTACCATACTGCTCTCTTCTCTACCATTACGGGCAGAGCAGATTCATGTTGCCGTTGCCAGCAACTTCAGCGAGGCGGCACGCACCATTGCGGAACGCTTCGAACAGCAGAGTGGTCACCAGATCACGCTAAGTTTCGGCTCCACCGGCAAGCACTATGCACAGATCCACCACGGCGCACCCTTTGATGCCTTTCTCGCCGCCGACCGGAAGCGTCCCCAACTGCTGGAGCAACAGGGGCAGGGGGAGGCGGGCAGCCGCTTCACCTACGCCATCGGACGGGTGGTGTTGTGGAGCCCCAAAGCGCAGCTGATCAATAACAGTGGCAGTGTGCTGCAGCAGGGCAAATTTCGTTATCTGGCGATGGCCAACCCCAAACTCGCCCCCTATGGCCGTGCCGCCCAGCAGATCATGGAGCAGCAGGGGAGCTGGCAGCAGCTGCGACGACAGGCGGTACGCGGGGAGAATATCGGCCAGACCTATCAGTATGTGAAGAGCGGCAATGCCGAGCTGGGGTTTGTCGCCTATTCACAGATTCTGCAACCGGGGGGCAAACCGGAAGGCTCATACTGGATTCCCGAACAATCCCTCTACGACCCGATTGAACAGCAGGCGATCCTGCTGAAACCGAAAACAGGGGCGCGCGCCTTTCTCACCTTCCTGCAGGGAGAGGAGGCACAACAGATCATCCATAACTTCGGCTACGGTACCCCTGCATCGTGAATGAGCATGACATCACCGCACTCTGGATCACCCTGAAGCTGGCTGGGCTAACCACGCTGATCCTGCTGCTGATCGGCACCCCGCTGGCATGGTGGCTATCACGCAGCCAGTGGCGCTACAAGTTTCTGCTGGAGGCGGTAGTGGCACTGCCGCTGGTACTCCCCCCCACCGTGCTCGGCTTCTATCTGCTGATTGCACTCGGCCCCAACGGCCCGATTGGTGGATTGATGATGGCACTGGGCGGACAGCCGCTCGCCTTCACCTTTGCCGGTCTGGTAATCGGTTCGGTCTTCTACTCCCTCCCCTTTGTGGTGCAACCGCTGCAGAGTGCCTTTACCGCCATCGGCAAACGCCCACTGGAGGTGGCCGCTACACTACGTGCTTCACCACTGGACCGCTTCTTCACGGTGGCGGTACCGCTGGCACGTCCCGGCTTTCTCACCGCAGCGGTACTCGGCTTTGCCCACACCCTGGGGGAGTTCGGGGTGGTACTGATGATCGGTGGCAACATCCCCGGTGTGACCCAGGTGCTGTCGATTGCGATCTATGATCATGTGGAGACGCTGGAGTATGCACAGGCCCACTGGATCTCCGGTGGACTGCTGCTGCTCTCCTTCCTGCTGCTGATGATGGTCTACGCCCTCAACCGACGCTTCTCGGTGGTGAAACCCTGATGACGATTGATCTGCACTTCCATATCAACCGGGGAGAGTTTGCACTCGATGTGGATTGCTCCATCCCCTCACGCGGGGTCACCGCACTGTTCGGCCCCTCCGGTTGTGGCAAGACCACGCTGCTGCGTACCATCGCCGGACTGGAGCAGGACCCCAATGGTTATCTCTCTGTAAACGGTACAGTGTGGCAGCAGGGAGCACAGAACCTGGCCACCCACCAGCGCCCGATCGGTTATGTATTTCAGGAGCCGAGTCTGTTTCCACATCTCAGCGCACAACAGAATCTGGAGTATGGGATGAAGCGGCTCCCCGCCAGTGCACGCAAGGTGGCACTGGAACAGGCGGTAGAGCTATTGGGAATTGGTACGCTGCTTCAACGCAGACCGGATCAGTTATCGGGTGGCGAACAGCAGCGGGTGGCGATTGCACGCGCACTGGCGGTCAGCCCGCAGATGCTGCTGATGGATGAGCCGCTGGCGGCACTCGATCAGCAACGCAAGGAGGAGATCCTCCCCTATCTGGAATCCCTCCACCGCGAGCTGGAGATCCCACTGCTCTATGTCAGCCACTCCCGCGATGAGGTGGCACGACTGGCGGACCATCTGCTACTGCTGGAACAGGGTCAAGTGGTCGCCAATGGAGCCATCGCCGAGACCTTCTCCCGACTTGATCTGCCGCTGGCTCATGGACCAGAGACCGGTATCGTGATTGAGGCCACCATTGCAGAACATGATGATGACTACAACCTGACTCTGCTCGACTTCCCCGGAGGCCGCTTTACCGTCGCCCGCAATCCACAAAAAATCGGCACCCAGGCCCGCCTGCAGGTGCTGGCCAGGGATGTGAGTCTGACGCTGGAGCGACAGCAGCAGACCAGCATCCTTAACATCTTCCCCGCTACCGTGGAACAGATTGCCGAGGAAGGGATCAGCCAGGTAACGGTACGACTACTGGCAGGTGAGATACCGATGCTGGCACGCATCACCCGCAAGTCGGCCAGTGAACTGGGGCTGCAATCAGGCAAGGCGGTCTATGCACAGGTGAAGAGTGTTGCACTGTTAAGCTGAGCTACATCAGTACATACTGAAACAAGGCTCACTCTCTTCTATCTATCCACAGAATCAACTACTATCAAAACGTAACAGTTCAGTTCACCTCTGAATCGGTTACCGGCACCTGCGAAAAGGAAAAGAGACCGTTAGCAAGATGAATACCCCACATCAACACTGGTCGGGACTGACCAGTAGCGAATCGAGAAAGGCACTGCTGGTTGCACTGTTTTCCACCCTGCTGCTCTCCCTGTTGATGATTGGTGTCGCCAGCTGGCAACTGAGCAACTCATGGCAGTCTCGTGAACAGACCGAGATTGATGGACTGGCACACTCCACTGCGCTGATTGCTGAACAGTTTGTCACCAAGGCAATCGATACCGCCCAACAGATCAGCAGCCGCACCCGCGCCAGAAAGGAGACTGAGAGCTTTAACCGGGGCGAGATCAAATGGGAGCAGGTCAATCAATTCATCACCCACAAGCTGCAGGACGCACTGGACCATTCAACCATCGCTGTTGCCATTGTACGGGTCAACCCGGAAGGCACCATACTCTCCAGTGTGGGGCAGAAGATACCAGCCCACTACATCCATTTTGTAGAGAAGCGCCCCCCTCTGATCCAGCGTTATGTTGACCCCAACGGCAAACAGTATCTGGTGGTCGCCACCTCTATCATCAACCGTAGCGGTCAGGCGGTAGGAACCGATATCGTTCTCTTCACGGTGGATAGCCTGCTGAAGCGCCTGGCCCAATCAGAGATGGTGCAACATATGCCGCCGGATCAGCTGCTGCTACAACAGGGTCAAGGCACCTCATCTGCCCCTCTGCTGCTGGATCTACTGCCACAAGGGAAGAAGGATGGCCTTTATGATGAACCCTATGTGGTCCACAAGCCACTCTACACCACCTCACTGAACCTGATGCTCTCAATCGACAAGGGGCGTCTCAAGGATCACATCAAAGAGAACTACCACACCGAACAGAACTATCTCTATCTGATTGCTCTGATCATACTGGCTGTACTGCTCCCATCACTCTACAGCGCACTGAGAGAGAATGATCGACATCATATTGAGCTGGAGGAGAATGCCGTCCAGTTACGGATTGCACAACAGAAGGCTCTCTCCGCCAGCCGCGCCAAAAGTGAGTTCCTCACCGTCATCAACCATGAGATCCGCACCCCGATGAATGCCATTGTCGGCATGGGCACCCTGCTGACCCACACTCCACTGAACGAACAGCAGCACAACTACATTGAGGTGCAAAAACAGGCCGCCGACAGCCTGCTGGAGATGATCAATGACATGCTGGACCTCTCTGCCATTGAGGCGGGTGAGGTCACTCTGACCCCCTCAACCATCTACCTGAAGGATCTGCTGAAAGAGGTGGCCGGGCTGCTGAAACCCCAGGCAGAAGAGAAGCAGCTGCGCTTCACTACCCATATCTCGAAGGATACCCCGGAGACACTGCAGGGAGATGAGCGCCGTATCCGACAGATTCTGGTCAATCTGACCGACAATGCAATCAAGTTTACTGCCGAGGGACGGGTCCATATCGAGCTCTATCCTCATCCCAAACGGCCTGGGCAACTCTGTTTCGATATCGAGGACAGTGGTATCGGCATCACCCCGGAGCAGCAGCCGGAGATCTTCGAGCTCTTTACCCAGGCAGACTCCTCCGCCACCCGCGCCTACGAAGGGAGCGGTATCGGGCTAACCATCTCCAGCCGCCTGAGCAGGCTGATGGGGGGTGAAATTACACTGCAGAGCACACCGAACAGCGGTAGCACCTTTACCCTGACACTACCCACAACCTTGCCGGACAAGCACGCTTAACAGCCTTAAGGGCACCTCTAAAAATAGTGATTTTCATGCAAATGCAAGGAAGAACCGCACGGAGAACCGGAGTATATATTTGAATATATGAGGATTCGAGTACGGAACTGACGCAGCAGTTGCGAGAAAAGTGCATTTTTAGAGGTGCCCTTAATCCTTCCCCTTTACACAGCGCTGCGCCTGTACCGCCGCCAGTGCGGTAAGATTCAACAGTCCACGTACCGTTGTAGTCGGTGAGGCGATATGGGCCGACTTCGCCGCCCCCAGCAGCAGTGGCCCAACAATAATACCGTTACCCACCACCTTGACCAGATTGCAGGCGATATTGGCCGCTGCCTGATTGGGCATGATCAGCAGATTGGCCGCCCCCTCCAGCAGCGAGCCGGGAAAACGCTCCTGACGCATCACCTCGGAGAGCGCCAGATCACCCCGCATCTCCCCCTCAATCTCCAGATCGGGATCATTACGGCGCACAATGCGCAGCGCCTGATGCATCTTGGTGGCGGTCTCATCCTCATGGCTACCAAAGTTGGAGTGGGAGAGCATCGCCACCTTCGGCTCAATACCAAAGCGACGTGCTTCTCTGGCACTCAGCCTGGCGAT
Organism: uncultured Piscirickettsiaceae bacterium; assembly: GCA_964344805.1. GTDB lineage: Bacteria > Pseudomonadota > Gammaproteobacteria > Thiopontia. Next base: position 23,943 of record CAYFOU010000004.1, read on the forward strand.
CTCCGCCAGCGCCTCGGCATCGGGATTCACCTGTACCGAGGTATCACTGAAGAAGAGGGTACCGGACTGCATCACCACCGCCTCCATCGCCGAGAACTGCTGCACTCCCTTGGCACGGCCAATCACCATCTCAATCTGCCCCAGATGGCGCATGTAGCGCCCCACCACACCACAGACCATTGCATCGACCTCTCCCCGCCGCAAGAGGGTTGCGGCCGTGGCGGTCGGGTTGTTGCGAATCTCCTCCTGTGCCTCGGCCAGTGAGTAACCCAGCCGCTTGGTGCGTTGATAATAGCTCGCAACGTGCGCCTCCTGATCCGGGTTGTCGTGCGGATCAAACAGGGTGAAGTTCTCCCCATGTTTCAGATTGAGCCCAAGATGCTCGATCTTCTCCTCGATCACATGGTTGCGCCCAATCAGGATTGGATAGACGATCCCCATCTCAATTGCCTGTTCAGCCGCCTGCAGCACCTTGTCCTGATCCCCCTCTGCATAGATCACCCGCTGCAGCTTGCTGCGTGCCTGATGGAACACCGGCTTCATTGTCATCCCGGTCTGATAGACCCGGTTCTGCAGCGACTGGCGATAGGCATCCAGATCAGCAATTGGCCTGGCTGCAACCCCGGTCTCTATCGCCGCCCTCGCCACTGCGGTGGCAACATACTCCATCAGACGGGGATCAAACGGTTTAGGGATCAGGTAGTCGGGACCGAACTTGAGATCCATTCCACCATAGGCACGACGCACAGTCTCGTTGGGACGGGCACGCGCCATCTCGGCAATCGCCTCAACACAGGCACGCTTCATCGCCCCGTTGATCTCAGTGGCACCACAGTCGAGCGCACCACGGAAGAGGAAGGGGAAGCAGAGCACATTGTTGATCTGGTTGGGGTAGTCGCTACGCCCGGTGGCAAAGATCGCATCGGGGCGTACCGGCCTCGCCTGCTCTGGCAAAATCTCCGGTACCGGGTTGGCGAGTGCAAAGATCAGCGGTCTCTCCGCCATCTGGGTCAACCACTCCGGCTTCAACACCCCGGCTGCTGAAAGACCGAGGAAGACATCAGCCCCCTCCAGCGCCTGCTCCAGCGTACGATATGGCGTCTCTGCAGCATAGCGCGCCTTATAGGGATCCATATCCTCGGTACGCTCCGGGTGGACCACCCCATGGCGATCGGTAACAATGATGTTCTCTTTTTTCAGCCCCAGCTCCACCAGCAGATCGAGACAGGCCAACGCCGCCGCACCTGCACCGGAGGCGACCAGCTTCACCTCACTGATCTCCTTGCCCACCACCCGCAGACCGTTGACCATACCGGCACAGACCACAATTGCGGTACCGTGCTGATCATCATGGAAGACCGGGACCTTCATCCGCTTCTTCAGTGCCTCTTCAACGATGAAGCACTCCGGTGCCTTGATATCCTCGAGGTTGATACCACCAAAGGTGGGCTCCAGCCGTGCAATGGTCTCGATCAGTGCCTCGGGATCACGCTCCTCGATCTCGATATCGAAGACATCGATCCCGGCAAACTGTTTGAACAGTACCGCCTTCCCCTCCATCACCGGCTTCGAGGCGAGGCTGCCAATCGCACCCAGCCCCAGCACCGCAGTGCCGTTACTGACCACTCCAACCAGATTGGAGCGGGCGGTGTACTCGGCGGCATTGAGGGGGTCTTCAACAATCTCTTCACAGGCTGCGGCGACCCCCGGTGAGTAGGCCAGCGCCAGATCCCGCTGGTTGGCGAGCGGCTTGGTTGCCTTGATCTCCAGCTTGCCCGGCTTCGGGTAGCGATGGTAGTGGAGGGCGTTCTGTTTCAGATCTTCAGACATAGCTGGAACCTATTGATTACGTTTCTGTAGATTGCCGTACAGATTACCCTAATCAGTTCAAGAGCAAGGCAAAAAATGTGAGTTTACAAAATGTAAATGACCATTTTTGAACACAGCTATTGGGCTGATTAGGGTGAGCTGTATGGTGATCTACCCTTCGCAGTTGGGAACTGTCATGACTGGGATCTTGCTGCGCTGGATAACACGCTGTGCGGTGGAACCCAGCAGCCCATGCCCCAGCAAGCGGTGGGAGCAGGTTCCCATCACAATGATATCGGCGGCATGCTCCAGCGCCAGCTCCGGGATGATCAGCGAGGGGCGACCATGCGCCACCACCACATCACTGACCAGCGAGGAGCCTCCGGGACAGAACCCGGTCTCCTCTTCACAGAAATCGTGGATGCGCCCCTTCATCCTCTCCAGCAACGTATGCATCCCCTCCTGATGGTGCTGCTCCACCAGTTCCTCCGGCAGATAGGCCTCAACCACCGCATAGCCGGTTGCGGTCAGCGGCTCTGCCACATGGACCATGATGATATTGGCATCATGGTGCTCCGCCAGATCGATCGCATAGCGGAAGACCGGGCGCATGTGCTCCCCCATATCAGTGGCGTAGAGGATGGTGTGGATTGCGGTTTGTTCACTCATGATTGTGTCCCCTATTTATAGCCCTGCAACTGATCGATGTACTCCGGCAGGAACAACGAGATCGATGGGATGTAGGTGATCAGCATCAGGAAGAAGAGCAGCAGCAGCATCCATGGCAACACCGAACGGATCACCCACCCCATACTCTCCCCGGTGATACCGGCCGTCACAAAGAGGTTGAGCCCCACCGGCGGCGTCAACATGCCGATCTCCATATTGACCACCATGATGATGCCGAGGTGGATTGGATCGATCCCCAGCTGCATCGCAATCGGGAAGAGGATCGGTGCCATGATCAGCAGGATCGCCGAGGGCTCCATGAAGTTACCGGCGATCAGCAGCAGGATGTTGACCACGATCAGGAACATCCACGCCTCCAAGCCCCACGCCACAATCGACTCGGCAATCTGGTGCGGGATACGCTCGGTGGTCAGTACATGGGCAAAGAGCATGGCGTTGGCGATGATGAAGAGCAGCATGATGCTGACCCGTGCACCATCCATCACCGTCTTGCGGATCTCCGGATGGTTGACCGACTTGGGCAGTGCCCAGAGCATGATCCAGCCATTGCGCAGCAACATGTTGTGCACACTCTCTCCCGCCTTGCGCCAGGGTTGCTCCTTCAACGGACCCATGTCACGGTAGAAGAAGACCGAGACCAGGAAGGCGTAGATGGCAGAGACCGCCGCCGCTTCGGTGGGACTGGCGATACCGCCATAGATGGAGCCGAGCACCACCACGATCAACATGATGCCACCCGAGGCCGAAGCACCACTTCTCATGATTTTGCCAAAGCCGGGGAAGGGTTGTGCAGGGAGCCCCTTGACCCGCGCCACAATATAGATCGCCACCATCAGCAATAGCCCCATCATCAGGCCGGGGATAAAGCCAGCCATGAACATGCGCGCAGCGGAGACCTCGGTCGCGGCCGCATAGACCAGCATCACGATGGAGGGGGGAATCAGAATGCCAAGGGTACCGGAGGTGGTGATCACCCCGGCGGCAAACTCCTTGGGATAGCCCGCCTTGATCATACCGGCGATGACGATGGTACCGATCGCCGCCACCGTCGCCGGGGAGGAGCCGGAGACCGCAGCAAACAGCATACAGGCCATCACCGAGGCCATCGCCAATCCACCACGGATATGGCCCACCAGATCGATGGCAAAGCGGATCAGTCGCTTGGCCACTCCGCCGGTGGAGAGGAAGGCGGAGGAGAGGATAAAGAAGGGGATCGCCAGCAGCGTATAGTGCTCGGAGAGCGCCTCGAACAGCTTCAGTGCCACCGAGGCCATCGAGTCATCGGAGAAGAGCAGAATGGTGGTGATGCTGGAGAGGCCCAGCGCCAACGCAATCGGCATCCCGATCAGCAGGCCACCAAACAGCAAAATAAAGAGGGTTGCGGTAGTCATTTTTTCACCTCCTCATCAGCGCCATCCAGCGGCTCACTGAGCGACTCCTGCTTCAGCTCTTCGGCGAGGTGCATACTCTCCTCCGCCTCATCGATATGACCAAAGCCATCCTTGCGTCCAGTCGCTACCGCCAGCAGCAGCTCAACCAGACGAATGGAGAAAAATCCCAGGCCGACCAGCAACATGCCGTGGGCCAGCCAGAGCGGCACCAGCGGCTCATCGATCCAGATCTTCAACAGCTCCTGGGTCTCTTCCGACATCCAGCTCACCATCCACTCGGAGAACTCGAGATCCTCCATCGAGACCCCGATCATGTACATCTTCTCCAGATAGACCCAGGAGCCATAGAGGAACAGCACGCAGTAGACCAGTGCCAGCGAGATCGCAATCAATGACAGAACCCTTTGTACACTGGGCGAGAACAGTCGTACAAAGGCATCCACACTGATGTGGGCCCCCACCTTGAGGCCATAGGAGATTCCGAACAGTACAAACCAGGCCGAGAGGTGGAGGGTCAGCTCCTGCCCCCAACTGAGTCCGGTACCGAAACCGAAGCGCAGCACCACCTCGATAAAGACCAGCAGCGTCATCGCCACCAACAGCAGTGATATAATCGCCTCTTCTGCCTTGTGAAGTTTTTTCAACATGGTTGTTACCTTCCTGAGAAACCGTAAAGCGGTGGCCCCCACCCCATGTGGGAGCCACCAAAGCGCTTCTTAACTATTGGAGGCGTAGGCCGCGTCGATCAGATCCTTGCCGATCTTCTTCTCAAACTGCTTCCATACCGGCTTCATCACCTCGACCCACTGCTCACGCTCAGCATCGGTCAGGGTCAGCACCTTGGAACGACCAGAGTCGACAATCTTCTGCTTGTCGCCAACAGACTTCTGCGCAGCCACTGCATTACCGTGGGCAATCGCCTCATCCAGTGCCGCCTGTACATCCCCCCGCAGGTCGGCAGGGAGATCGTTCCAGAACTCCTTGGAGGTCACCACCATGTAGTCGAGCAGACCGTGGTTGGACTCGGTGATGGTGGGCTGTACCTCAAAGAACTTCTTCGAGTAGATGTTGGACCAGGTGTTCTCCTGTCCATCAATCGCCTTGGTCTGCAGCAGGGTGAAGACCTCGGAGAATGGCTTCTTCAGCGGGGTGGCGTGGACCGCCTCGAACTGTGCCTCCAATACATCGGAGGACATGATGCGGAACTTCAGCCCCTTGGCATCAGCCGGTACCTGTAGCGGCTGGCTGGCGGAGAGCTGCTTCATGCCGTTGTGGAGGTAACCGAGACCAATCAGACCTTTTCGGGAAACAGACTTGAGCAGCTTCTGTCCTGCTGGACCCTGCTGGAAACGGTCCACCGCATCCATATCCTTGAACAGGAAAGGGAGATCATAGAGCGCCAGCTTCTTGGTGTAGCGGCTGAATTTAGACAGAGATGGGGCGGCCATCTGCACATCTCCCAGCAGCATCGCCTCCAGCACCTTGTTGTCACCAAAGAGCTGGGAGTTGGGATAGACCTCAACCCTCACCTTGTCCCCCATGCGGGCGGCAACCAGCTCCTTGAACTTGTTGGCCATCTGCCCCTTCGGGGTGTTCTCGGCCACCACGTGGGAGAACTTGATCACGATCGGATCAGCAGCAAAGGCAGCAGTGGTCGCTACACTGGCGGCGAGACAGAGTGCAGCAGTGGTCAGTTTCTTGAACATCGATTTTCCTCCTTGTAGGAATGGTGTGAAACATCCAAATGGATTGTTGGATGATTCCAATACGGAGCAATGGCTATACCAGTACGCCGTTTTTTCCCATTACCTGTTGATTGGAAAAAGATAAATCGATGTTTGGCAGGATCAGAAAGCATCCTGTTTTGGGTGGCTTTCCACCCGTTTCAGCAATCACAGGGTGGAGGTTCTCCACCCATTTGAACCGAGAGCGTTCAGCTACCGGCCAGTTGCAGCCGCCTCAGCTCTTCACACTCCTCGGCAAAATGGTTGAGCAGCCAGTCATGCAAGGTTTCGATCAGCTGGTTTAGCTGGCCCATTCCTCCATCCACAATATGGCTGGAGACCACCTCATTGAACTGTTCATGATCCCGCTGGTGCTCATCCAGCATCTGGTAGTTGTACTGGGAGAAGATCATCATCTCTGTGGTGAAGTGGTTCTCGGTATACTCCAGCAAGCGGATCATGCTGCGCAGGTAATCCCCCTTGGAGGGGCTCTTCTGTTGGGCCAGATCGACCAGTTTGTTGAACAGGTCAATAAAGACCTTGTGCTGATTGTCAATCAGCTCATGGCCGGTACGGTGCAGCGCCTCATCCCAGGAAAACTTGTCCATGTCTTATCTCCGTTGTTGATCACCTCTTCCAGAAACCACACTCCTTGTGGTTTTTTTACAGGGTAAAGAAAATCCTGGCAGAACGCACTCCCATTTTTGTAGCAAAATGTTACGGTCAATCCGGCACCAAGCGCAGCACCCGACCACTGTCGGTGGTGAGATAGATCCACCCCTGCGGGCTCTCTGCCACCGCACGGATACGCTCATCCAGTGACTTCAGCAGACGCTCCTCCAGTATTGCCTCTCCCTGCGCATCGATCACAATGCGATTGAGGTGGCGCAGCTTCAGTGCCCCGGCAAAGAGGTTCCCCCTCCACTGCGGAAAGACCTTGCCGGAGTAGGCGATCAGGCTGCCGGGGGCAATTGAGGGGACATAGTATTTCACCGGCTGCTCCATCCCCTCGCGGTGAGTCCCCTCTGCGGCCATCACCGGCCCCCAGTACTCCATGCCGTAGGAGATCACCGGCCAGCCATAATTACGGCCCGGTTCAATCCGATTCAGCTCATCCCCACCACGGGGACCATGCTCAATCACCCAGAGTCGCTGCTGCAGGTCGATCGCAATCCCCTGCGGATTGCGGTGACCATGGCTCCAGATCTCCGCCAACCCCCGCTTGTTCTCCACATAGGGGTTATCGGACGGGACCGATCCATCCATATAGAGCCGCAATACCGCACCGGCATGGTTATCGAGATCCTGTGCATTGTCACGCTCTCCCCGATCACCGATGGTAAAGAAGAGGTGGCCCTTGTCATCAAAGGCGATTCGACTACCAAAATGGTAAGCGGTATCGGTACGGGAACGGGTCACCAACAGATCCTCCCACTCCACCAGACGACTCCCCTGCAGCCGTGCACGCGCCAGCGTAGTGGCCCCTTCACCCGCTACCGTCTTGCTGTAGGTGAAGTAGATCCAGCCCCGGGTGGCATAGTCGGGAGGCACTGCAACATCGAGCAGCCCCCCCTGCCCCTCTGCATGGACCGGTGGTACCCCCTGCAACAGGGTGAGCTGCTGCCGCTTCAGCGAGAGCAGGCGGGCCTGCCCTGAACGCTCGGTAATCAGCAGCTCATCTTCATTGAGAAAGGCGATCCCCCAGGGGATATCCAGACCGCTGGTCACCTCTTCAATACGAAAATCGGTGGCCTCTGCTGAAGTGATCGCAAACAGCAGCAGGAGAGAGAGTAGTCGTTTCATGCAGCAAATTTTATCACTGCTGCATAAAACAGCTACTCTTTAGGGTTAGAAGTCATCCCATTCATCACTGGAGGAGACGGGAGTGGATTGCACAACCCTCTGTACCGGAGCAGGAGCCTTGGATGGTGTAGACACTGCAGCGGCCTCCGTCATCACCACCTCATTACCGGAAGAGACCTTCTGCTCAATCTTGTCGAGCAGCCCAACCACCTGCTTGGAGAGGGTATCGATACTAGAGAACTCACGCTCGGCCTGATCCACCTGGCCCCCATTCTTCAGCTGGACAATCTTGCGAATCAGGTTGTGCATCTGCTCATGCACCACATCCAGCTCCTTCATCTCCTGCAGATGGCCATACTGCGCCCGCCCTTCACTGTCGAGCCACTTGCCCAGTACACAGTCATGGTGGGAGACCGCCTGCTTCTCATCCATCTCCACCACCCCACTGAGGAAGCCACGGATCTTCCCCTTCCACGCTAGATGGGCCGAGCGCGCCTTGATAAAGGTGTCGCTGAAGTTGCTGGCGTTGCGTGCCCGCTCCTCCTGTTTTGGATCAAGCTTGAAGAAGGAGACCAGCTGGGTCAAGCTCTCGGCCTGGCGATCCAGCGAGCCACTGGCTGCCGCCGCCTCCTCCACCAGTGCCGCATTCTGCTGGTTGACCGTATCAATCTCGGCAATCGCGATGTTGACCTGATCGATACCGCTGCGCTGCTCTTGTGCCGCTGCGGCAATCTCGCCAATCATGGTATCGACCTTGAATACCGCATTGCGGATCTGGGTCAGTGCATCACCGGACTGGACCACCAACCTGTGCCCCTCCTCCACCCGATGGGTACTGTCCTCAATCAGCCCGGTAATCTCCTTGGCCGCATCAGCGGCACGCTGCGCCAACCCACGCACCTCATTGGCCACCACCGCAAAGCCACGCCCATGCTCACCGGCCCGTGCCGCCTCCACCGCCGCATTCAACGCCAGCAGGTTGGTCTGGAAGGCGATACCGTCGATCAACGTAATAATGTCGGAGATCTTCTGACTCGACTCATTGATCTTGTCCATCGCCGACACCGCAGTCTGTACCACCTCACTGCCTGCTTCCGCCTCATCACGCACCTGTTTCACCAGATCCTTGGTCATGCTGGAGTTGTCGGCATTGAGATTCACCGTGCTCGCCATCTGCTCCATGCTCGCTGCGGTCTCCTCCAGACTCGCCGCCTGCTCCGAGGTGCGGCTGGAGAGATCCTGATTGCCCTTGGCGATCTCGTTAGCCCCGGAACCGACATTCTGTGCCGACATCCGCACCTGGGCCACCACATGGGAGAGGCTGCTCTGGGTGGCGTTGAGTGCATCCTTCATGATCGCCAGCTGGCCCTGATAATCCCCATCGATCTCACGGGTCAGATTGCCTTCACTCATTCGTCCGGCTGCAGAGGAGATCTGCTTGACCGCATCTTCAAGCGCATCCAGTGAGGTGTTGAGGGCCTGCTTCAGATGGTCCAGATCCCCCTTCACATCGACCTCGATACGCTGGCTGAAGTCGCCCATCGAAACCCGCACCATCACCGCATCCATGCGCTGGATGATCTCATCCAGCCCCATCACCGCACCATTGACCATGTTGCGGTAGCTCTCCTCCACCTCATCACTCATGCGAGCGCTGAAGTCCCCCTCACCGAGGGAGATCATCACCTGCTCCAGCGCATGCATGGTGCGCTGCACACTCTCTGCCGAGGCGTTGACCCCCTGCTTCAGGGTATCAAGATCACCATTCAGCTCCTTGTCGACCCGTTCATTGAAGTTACCGGCCGCTACCGAGGAGACCACCCGGTTGGTCTGCTCGATCACCGACTGCAGGCTCTCCAGCATATGGTCAAAGGCCTGCGCCATATGACCGATCTCATCCTCCTGATCGATCTCCGCCCGCTGGCTGAAATCACCACAGGCATCGACATGCTCCATCATGTCGGTGAGCTGACGGACCGGTGCCATCAACGCACGGATCAGCAGTGCAGCAATGAGACCACCTATCAGCAGTGCCGCTACCAATACCGCACCTGTGAGGATATTGGAGAAACGCTGATTCTCTGCACTCTGCTGCTGCACCTCCTGCTGCAGGGTATTGATCTGCGCAATCATCCCTCCCAGACGTTCACGCGTGGCCTGGAGTGCAGGCACGGTCTTCTCATTAAAGAGGCTGATGGCACGGCTCTGCCCATCGACAATGGCGGACTCTGCCCGAACGACTGCATTGAATTTACGCTCAATCTCTGCCAGCGTGGGCTCGACGATCTCCTTGAAGATGCCAATGGCCTCCTCCATCTCATTGCGCACAATTGCGGACTTGATCCGGGTTGCAGAGTGGTGGAGTCGACGATGCGGCTCCTCCAGAGAGGCCACCGTCTCTCGCAGCAGCGGGAAATCTCTCCCCCACTGCTTCAGCTCGATGCTACCGAGAAACTTTCCAAAGGCACACGCCTTGGGGTTGAGCTGGATATTAAGGGTGGCATCCTTGTTGATGATCATAGAGGCGACACCCGCCGCCCACTTGCGGTGGCTGTCGAGCACCTGATAGAGCCGCTTCTCCAACCCTATATGGCGAGCACCCCAAACCGCATCGATCTCCTTTGCGGTGTTGTGAAGGTGCTGGTGCTCACTTTTCAGGTGCCCCAGCGCCTCCACCATCTGCGGACTGACCGCTGCCAGCACCTCGCTTTCAGGGCCATGGATAAAGCGCCCCAACTTGCACTGGGTATGGTCCAGCTGCACCGTCACCTCGGGCTGGTTCTGTGCAAATACATCCTGCAGCTTGCGGGTCCAGTTGAGGTGGTCGATCTCCTTCTCCTGCAGGAAGGCGTGATGTTCACTCATCTCGGCCTGATGGTGACTATCCTCAATCACACGATCCAGTGTCCAGAAGGAGTTGAAAGAGACCACCGCAATGATGGCCAAGAAGAAGCCGGTAAAGAGCCACAGCTTAACGCTGAGATTGAGATTTCTGAACATCGATTTTCCTCCCTGATCAGCAACCAAAAATCCTTTGATTGCATCATTCCT
>CAYFOU010000005.1:0-33651 GCA_964344805.1 uncultured Piscirickettsiaceae bacterium
CATCCGCCAGGCAGTGGTCATTCTTGGACTGTCAACGATGAAGAATGTAATTCTATCGGCAGCACTGCGCGATGCCGTCGGCGGAGAGAGCGCCTTCCACGACTACTTCTGGGACCGCGCCAACGCAGTGGCCCGCACTGCAGAGAATCTGGCCCAATCGGTAGTTGGAGTATCGGAGGATGATGCCTACACTGCAGGACTGTTTCAGGATGCCGGCACCCTGATTTGTGAACAGATTCACAGCCGCTACCCGGAACTCTATGCACACGCCCACTCCTCAATCAACGCAGTACTGGGGGCGGACCACAAGATGTTCGGCACCACCCACTCCGCCATCAGCTATCTGCTGGCAAAGCATTGGGAGGTACCCAATCTGGTCTGCAGTGCCATCTGGCACAGCCACTCCATCGACTGCCATATACTGGAGGATGAATCCGTACGTGCACTGGTGGCCGTGATCAAGATCAGCAACCATCTGGTCGGCAATGCCCTCCACCCGGAGATCAAGATCAAGCAGGAGAGCGAGATGGCGATGAGCAACGCCATTCGTGAACTGGTAATCGATGAGGAACTGATCGACGATCTGGTCAACGAGATTCCCGGCATGTTGCAGGCGGCCTGATTCCGGTAGAATTCTCACCTTTTACCGAGGATTTACCCTATGTTGAAGACCAACCACTACTTTGATGGCAATGTCGTTTCCATCGCCTTCCAGACCGAGACCCTGCCTGCCACTGTTGGGGTAATGGCGATCGGTGAATATGAGTTCGGCACCAGCCAGAAAGAGACCATGACCGTGGTCAGCGGTGCGCTGACGGTCAAGCTACCCGGCAGTGAGGCGTGGCAGACCTTTTCTCAGGGCGAGCAGTTCATCGTTGAGGCCAACCAGAGCTTTCAACTCAAGGTAGAGGTGGAGACCGCCTACCTCTGCACCTACGAATAACCACAATCAAGGCACGCCAATACACCCTGCTGTCCCACGCACACACCATAAAAACCAACTGAAACAATCAAGAAACAGAGCACTTCTACAATATACGCTTCTATCCGTATCTATTCAGGAGTGTTTTGCAATGTCACAAAATGTTGGCGGTATTGACCGCACCCTTCGTATTGTTGTCGGCATCGGGCTGGTCGGCGCAACCGTAATCGGGCTGCTGCCCGTCTGGGGCTGGATCGGGATCATTCCACTGGCTACCGGACTGATCTCCTGGTGCCCACTCTACCCGCTACTGGGACTCAACACCTGCCCGCTAAAGGGTGAAGAGGAGAGAGGCTGACAGATCAGACGATATCATCGGGTGGAGCGGGTTGTTGGGAGAATTGCACACTATTACACCCGCTCCGCTTCGCCTGATACATCGCCACATCGGCCTGATGCAGCAGGCTCTCCTGATCCTCACCATCGTCCGGATAGAGGGCCACCCCGATACTGACTCCGACATCCACCTGCTCTCCCCCCTCCAGCAGCAGCGGTATTGAGGTCTGCTCCAGAATACGTTGCGTCACCTCGGCAGCACGCTGCTGATTGACGATATTATTGAGCACGATGGCAAACTCATCCCCCCCCAGCCGTGCCACCAGATCCCCGTCACGCACCTGATATCTCATATGGTTGGAGAACCACTGCAGCACCTCATCCCCGGAGTGGTGACCCAGATCATCATTGACCGCCTTGAACCCATCCAGATCGAGATAGAGTAGTGCCACCCGTATCTGTGCCCCCTTTGCCCGCTCCAGAATCTGATCAAAACGCTCCTCAAAGGTACGCCGATTGTAGAGGCCGGTCAGGGAATCATGGCTGGCAACATGGTCGAGCTCATGATACATCTCATGAATCTGGGTCGAGGAGCGCATGATACGGTGGTAGACGGTCCAGATGATGCTGCCGGAGACCAGCAGAATCGCCCCGCCCAGCAACCAGAGCCGTACCCACATCTTGTCATAATTCTCCTCGGCATCACGCACACTCTGTTCCCCCCCCTCTCGCGCCATCCAGCCGATCTCAATCATCTTTTCACTCACCTTGGCACGCGCAGGAACCACCTTCTCCCGCAACAGTGCCGCTGCCTGCTCACGCTGCTCCTCGGTCATGTCATCATTGCCCATCATCAGTTCCAGCGCCTGATTGATCCCGGACGCTGCGCTGGTGGCGTAGACCAGCGCATCGGTCAATGCCTTCTCTTCCGCCTCGGAGAGGTTCATCGCATGGAGTCTGTCGCGCGCCACCATAAAGCGCTCGGCATGGGCATAGAAGCGCATCTGCAGCTCATCACGCTCGAACGGGTCCTCTTCATAGTAGATCATGGTGAGCAGCAGGGCGCGCTCTCTGGAGGCGTCAAACATGGTCCATGCCAGCTCGCTCTTCACCAGCTTGTCGCTCACCACCTTGTCAAGCTGCCCCCGCAGCGTCAGCACCTCGTAGACCGACAGCGCCATCTGCGAGAACATCAGCACCAGCAGCAGCCCAAAGCCGATCAGCAGGGTGGCATTGGTATCTCTAATTCTCGGCTTCATACAGCACCAGTGCCTCACTGTGGAGGAAGGATCGCACCTCCAGCTTCTGTAACAGCTCCACAATCTCGATGGTAATACGATCCATCTCACTCAGCAGCGACTCAACCTCTTCTCCCTGCCGGATCTCTGTGATCAGCTTCTCGGCCAGTTGATGGAAGGTGCGATGGGGCTCGCGCAACGCCTCAAACTCGGGCCAGCGGGTATACTCCTCATCTCGTGCGCTGTAGAACCAGCGTCCGAAGCGGCAGTGGTGGTGATCCAGCTCCGGCAACCGGTGCATGATGCGGGACTCCCCCTTCTCCTGCTCCAGACGGATCGATCCCAGCTCCTGCAGCAGCTGTCGCCGCCACGCTAGATGGTCGATCTGCGCCTGAATGATCAAGCCGATCGGCGGTACCTTGTGCAGATAGCTTTTTCTATCCTCGATAAAGGCGACCACCTCCTCCATCGGCATCGGTCGACCGATCCAGAACCCCTGCAGCTTGTCACAACCGGCACTGGCAAGGAAATGGTACTGCGACTCCTTCTCTATCCCTTCGGCCACCACCACGATACCGAGCTGGTGGGCCATCTGGATCGAGGTCTCGACAATGGTGGTCGCCTTCTCCGACTCACTCATCCGTCGCACCAGATTACGGTCGATCTTGATGGTGGTGAAGGGCCACAAGGAGAGGGTATCAATCGAGGAGTAGCCGGTACCGTAATCATCCATCGCAATCTGCATCCCCGCCTCGGCCAGTCGTCGCAGGCTCTCCTCCACCTGCCGATCCCGCTGCAAAATGCCGGTCTCCAGCACCTCCAGTTGCATGTACCTGGGCGCTATCTCCTCTCTCTCCAGCGAATCGAGAATAAAGGTGGCACAATCTGGCTCCAGCAGACTCTGCGCCGCCATGTTGAAGGCGAGACGCATCTCCGGAACGGTCTGTTGAAATTGGCGCAGCGCACGCACCAATCTGGGAAATTGTGTGCGGGTAAAGGCGCTGATGGAACCATCGGCCTCCATCTGCGGGATAAACTCGGAGGGGGGAACCAGAGTCCCGTCGCGGCGCTGAAAACGGACCAAAGCCTCCAGATCAGAGACCTGGCCATGGTCGGTCGAGATGATCGGCTGATAGTGAAAAACAAACTCCCCCTGCTCTTCACTGAAGTCGAGATCCCTCTCCATGACTTCCTCCTGTTTATTGTTGTTCTCTATAGACGATAGCACAGCCTCAACCGCTGTACAGCCAAACACCCCCCAATCTATTCCTGATAATTCTAAAGAATCATAATGTTACAGTCTCAACCACCTGATTCCAGCAACTCCTTTAAGGCTACCTCATCCAGCACCGGAATAGCCAGTTTTTCTGCCTTCTCACGCTTGGAGCCAGGCTCCGCACCACAGATCAGCGCCGTGGTCTTCTTCGACACGCTCCCCGCCACCTTGGCCCCGAGTGCCTGCAGTTGCGCCTTCACCTCGGCCCGCTTGAACTGCTGCAGGGTGCCGGTGACCACATAGGTCTTCCCCGCCAGTGGCAGCTGATCCGCCATCTTCACCTCGATCTCCGGCCACTGGAGCCCCGCCTCTCGCAGGGCGGCAATCACCTCCCGGTTATGGGGCTGCTGGAAGAAGGTGACGATATTCTCCGCCACAATCGGTCCGACATCCTCTACCGTCTGCAGCACCTCACCACTGGCCTCCATCAGTGGATCAAGATCACCGAAATGGTGTGCCAGTGAGCGGGCGGTCGCCTCCCCCACCTCGGGAATACCCAGTGCAAAGAGGAAGCGGGGCAGCGTGGTCTCCCGCCCCTGCTGTAGCGCAGTAACCAGATTCTCTGCCGACTTCAGCCCCATCCGCTCCAGTGCCGCCAGCTCGGTCACCTGCAGCTTGAAGAGGTCGGCAGGGTTGTTGACCAGATCCCGCTCCACCAGTTGATCGATCAGCTTCTGCCCCAGCCCCTCAATATCGAGTCCCTTGCGTGAGGCAAAATGCCACACCGCCTCCTTGCGCTGCGCCGGACAGAAGAGCCCCCCGCTACAGCGAGCCACCGCCTTGTCCTCTTCACGCACAATCTCCGAGCCGCAGACCGGGCAGACCGGGAACTCTGCTCTCATATCCCACGGCTCGCTCTCCTCGGAACGTCTCTCCAGCACCACCCGCACCACCTCTGGAATCACATCCCCGGCACGGCGCACCACCACCGTGTCTCCAACCTGGACATCCTTGCGCCGTACCTCATCCTCATTGTGCAGCGTGGCGTTGGAGACGGTAACGCCGCCGACCTCAATCGGCTTCAGTCGCGCCACCGGAGTCAGCGCCCCGGTACGCCCCACCTGAATCTCAATCGCCTCCAGCAGAGTGGTCGCCTCTTCCGCCGGGAACTTCCAGGCGATGGCCCAGCGCGGTGCCCGTGATGTAAATCCAAGCCTCTCCTGCAGACTCAGATCATTGACCTTGTAGACCACCCCATCAATCTCGTAGGGGAGATCGGGACGGCGCTGCAACAGATCCTGGTAGACCGCCTCGCAGGCGGTGATGCCACTCACCACCTTGCGCTGATCGGAGGTGGGGATGCCCCATGCCGCCAACTGCTCGATCTGCCGCTGGTAGTGGGTAAAGGCTTCCCCCCCCTCGACCAGCCCGACCCCGTAGCTGATAAAGGAGAGTGGACGTCGTGCGGTAATGGTGGAGTCGAGCTGACGCAGGCTACCGGCCGCCGCATTGCGGGGGTTGGCAAAACGCTTCTCACCACGCCCCTCCTGCCGCTGGTTCAGTAGTTCAAAGTCCACCTTGTTGATAAAGACCTCACCACGCACCTCCAGCCGTTGCGGGATGTTCTCCCCCTCCAGCCTCAGCGGAATCACATCGATGGTACGGATATTGGCGGTGACATCCTCGCCCCGGGTGCCATCCCCACGGGTGGCACCACGCACCAGTACGCCATCTTCATAGAGCAGGTTGAGCGCCAGTCCATCCAGCTTCGGCTCTACCACATATTCAACGCTACCCACCTCCCCCCGTTCAATGATACGGCGTTCGAACTCCACCATCTCCTGACGCTCAAAGGCGTTGTCGAGCGAGGTCATCGGCAGCACATGAGTAACACTCTCAAAGGCGGAGAGGATCTCCCCCCCCACCCGCTGGGTCGGGGAGTCTGCACGCTTCAGTTCCGGGTGGTCACCCTCGATCTGTTGCAGCTCACGGAACAGCGCATCATATTCGGCATCACTGATCTCGGGATCATCAAGGGTGTAGTAGCGGTAGTTGTGGTGGTTGAGCTGTCGGCGCAGTACAGATGCACGCGCCTCGGGGGAAACGTCTGTGGTCATCAACTGTTCTGTTCGGCCTTGCGGCGTTCCAGTTCACGACAGTGTTCAAACTCGATCACCTGATCCTGCATCTGCTGCAGAATATGGTTGTTGAGCTTGCGTCGTTCCGCATTCATGATCTCACCCCCCAGGGCGGTGGCAAAGCGGTTGGCGTGTTCCACCAGCGCGGTGAAACAGGCCTTGCCGGAGTGGGCGGCCGGGAGCTGAAAGAAGAGCACCAGTCCACGGGTCTTCAACTCCATCATCTGTTTGGCTTTGAAGACACCGGGATTGAGTACATTGCTGACACTGAACAGCGGTGCCTTCACCCCCTCGGCGGGATAGAGGTGGTAGAGACCATCCTTGCCGAGGTGGAGACCAGCCGCAGTGAATTCGCGCAGTAGGTCGCCCCCTTCGAAGTGGTCCCCATCATGCGCCATCACCGTCAACACAACCGGCAGGGCCTCCCCCTCGATCTGCTGACAGGCGTTCTCCTTCTCCTGGTTGGGGGCAAATGGATCCCGATCAGGACTAGAGTCGACCATTTCCAGATCAAGCAACGGCTCCTCATCCCCCCCCCACTCATCGAAGTTGATCGGGGCGTGATGGTCATGACGGGTCTGACGAGGGGGCTCAATCGGCTCCTCATCCGTCCCTTTTTTTCCAAATAGCTTGTCGAGAAGTCCCATAGCCCTATTTTGCGCCCATTGCCGCCGCCTCTTCAATATCTACCGCAACAATACGCGAAACGCCCGGTTCGTGCATCGTTACCCCGGAGAGTTGATCGGAGATCTCCATCGTGGCCTTGCGGTGGGTGATGAAGATGAACTGCACCTGATCCGACATCTGCTGCACCATGTTACAGAAGCGGCCGACATTGGCGTCATCCAGCGGTGCATCGACCTCATCGAGCATACAGAACGGGGCCGGATTGAGTTCGAAGATGGAGAAGACCAGCGCCACTGCGGTGAGCGCCTTCTCTCCACCGGAGAGCAGGTGGATGGTGCTGTTACGCTTGCCCGGTGGCTGCGCCATGATGGTGACGCCGGTATCGAGCAGGTCCTCTCCGGTCATCTCCAGATGGGCACGGCCTCCGCCAAAGAGGCGGGGGAAGTTGTTCTTGATGCCATCGTTGATCTTCTCGAAGGTCTCCTTGAAGCGGCTGCGGGTCTCCCGGTCGATCTTGGCGATGGCCGACTCCAGCGTCTCCAGCGCCTCAACCAGATCATCGTGCTGCTGATCGAGATAGGCCTTGCGTTCCGATTCGGTCTGATACTCCTCGATCGCCGCCAGGTTGATCGGCCCCAGCTTCTGAATGGCGCGCGCCATCTCGTCCACATCCTGCTGCCACTGCCCGGCGGTGGCCCCCTCCGGCATCTCCCGCAACAGCACATCGCGCTGATGGCCGCTCTCCTGCAGCTGCTCATCCACGGTCTGGCGGCGCACCTGAATCTCCTGCCCCTCCAGCAGCTTCTGTTCATGCACCGCACGCAGCTCCTGCACCTCTTTCTCCGCCTCCATACGGCGGCCATCGAGTTCACGCAGCTTGTGTTCAATCTCTTCCAGATGGCGGCGTGCATCGGTCAACTCATTCTCCACCACCAGCTGACGGGCGAGGTGCTCTTCCAACTCCTCCTGCAGCACCAGCAGTGGCTCCTCCAGCTCCTCAATGGTGGCGGCCAGCTCCTGCTTGCGCTCCTCATTGGCGACCAGCTGCTCCTCCATACGGGTCAGGCCACTGCGGGTCGACTCCAGTCGGGTGCGGGCCGACTCCACCTGAACCGTCAGACGGTGCAGCTGATCCCGCTTCTCCCGTGCCTGATCTCGGGCCCGGTCCATCGCCTCGCGCAGTGCACCACGTTTCGACTCCATCTCGGCACGCTGCGCCTCGCTCTCCTCCATCGCCACCACCGCCACTTCGAGACGGGCACGGGATTCGAGAATCTCCTCTTCCGCCAGCCGCATCGACTCTTCCGCCTGCTGCAGCTCCTCCTCGATGCGCACCTTGCGTTGGTTGGCCTGCTCCTGCCGTGCCAGCTTGCCACTCAACTCCGCCTTGCGGGTGGAGAGCTGGGTCGCCTGCTGATCGATATTTTTCTGCAGACTCTCGATCTGCTGCTCGCAGTTGCGGAAGGTCTCACGCCCCGCCTCCAGCTCACTCTCCAGAGAGTCGATGGCCTCCTCCAGTACGGCGACCTGCTGTTTCAGGTCACGGATGGTCTGTTCACGCTGCAGCACCCCCTCTTCACGATCATCCTCGCGGATCACCTGCGACCAGCCATTTCCGATCCAGATCCCATCACGGGTCACCAGCGACATCCCTGGTTGCAGCTGAGTGCGCAGCAATTGCGCCTGTTGCAGAGAGTCGACCCCATAAATTCCATAAAGGCGTGTGGCGACTGCGGTATCGGACTGCACCAGCGTCGATAGCGGCGTGGCACCACTCAGCGGAGGTTGTTCCATGGTCGCCCCGCCTTGCTGGATAAAGCGAACCTCCCCCTTCTTCAGTTGATCGGCCTGCTGCAACAGGGTGCCATCCTCAGCGACGGTAACCGCCTCCAGATAGTCGCCAAGTACGGTTTCAATGGCGCGCTCCCAACCCGGCTCCACCTGTACCTTCTCCGCCAGACGGGGCGCATCGGCCACCCCGCCCTGCTGCAGCCAGTGCTGCACCCCGCGCTTGTCGCGACCCAGCGCATCCTGCTGCAGCGCCTCCAGTGAGGTGAGGCGTCCACGCTGGCGCTGCAGCTCTCCTCGTTGACCATTGAGCTGATCACCGATCTCACGGTTACGGTCACGCTGATCGACAATCGACTGCCGCACCATAGTGGCCTCTTCACGCCGCTGCTCCAGCTGCAGCTCCTCCTGCTCCAGCGCCTCCTCCAGCATCGCCAGTTCGGCCTCATCGATCACCGGCAATCGGGACTGCTCCTCCTGCAGACGCTGCCGCTGGCGCTCGCTGTTGAGCTGCTGCCGCTCCATCTGTTCAATACGGGAACGGGCAATCTCGGCATCGCGCTTGGGGTCACTGGCGGAGCGGTTGAACTGCTCCATCTCCGACTGCCACTGGTGCCACGCCTGCTCCGCCTCTTCCCAGATGGCGGCGAGGGTGGCGTCCTCCTCCTGCAGCACCTCCAACTCCGGCTCATCTTCCTGCAGCGACTGCTCCAGTTCGATGATACGCTGCTGGTCGGTCTTCATCACCCCATTGGTCTCATGCCAGGCACGCTCCGCCTTCTGCAGATCGACCTCCATCAGCTCACGTTTCTCACGCACCCCTTTCAGATTCTGTTCGGTACGGGCAATCTCGGCACCGATGGCGTAGAAGCGCCCCTGTACCTCGTTGAAGCTCTCATTGGCCTCGTTGTGCTGCTGCCGCCCCTTTTCGATCTCGGTCTCGATACCGCGCTGCTGGGCCAGTCGCTCCTGTACCGCCAGCTCCGCCTCGCGCACCTGCTGCTCCTGCACCTTCGCCTTCTCGTCATACTCCTGCCAGCGCAGCGCCAGCAGTTGCGCCTGCAGCAGACGCTCCTCCTCTTTCAGCGCACGGTAGCGCTTGGCGATCTTCGACTGTCGCTCCAGGCGACGCAGCTGCTTATCCAGCTCATCACGCAGATCGTTGATACGGTCGAGGTTCTCACGGGTATGGCGGATACGGTTCTCGGTCTCGCGGCGGCGCTCCTTGTATTTGGAGATCCCCGCCGCCTCCTCGATCAGTACACGCAGGTCATCCGGCTTCGCCTCGACGAAGCGGGAGATCATCCCCTGCTCGATGATGGCGTAGCTGCGCGGCCCCAATCCGGTACCAAGAAAGAGGTCCATGATGTCGCGACGACGACACTTGGTGCCGTTGAGGAAGTAGGTCGACTTGCCGTCTCGACTCGCCTTGCGCTTCACCGAGATCTCGGCAAAGCTGGCGTACTGCCCCTGCAGCTTCCCTTCACTGTTGTCGAAGACCAGCTCCACCGAGGCGGAGCCGACCGGCTTACGCGCACTGGAGCCGTTGAAGATGACATCGGACATCGAGTCACCACGCAGCTGCTTGGCAGAGCTCTCTCCCATCACCCAGCGCACCGCATCGATGGTGTTAGATTTTCCACAGCCGTTCGGCCCGATCACGCCGACCAGATTACTGGGAAAGGCGATGGTGGTCGGGTCGACAAAGGATTTGAATCCTGCCAGTTTGAGGAACTTGAGTCGCATTGATTGGGGATTTCTTCAGAAAAGCTGTAACTGTTCAGATCGTCTCTGAAATTCGTCAGTTCAAGGCAGAAAATGTGAGTGTATACGTATACATGATCATTTTCGAACACCGAAATGGCGGATTTCAGGGATGAGCTGAATAGTTACAAAGGGCCTGGGCCAAAGCTGGCGTATAATAGCACTCAAATCGTGGCCCCACCAACTGAGATTCCAGCGGGGCAGAAGCAACATAACCCACTGATTCAATTCTGGAAGTACACTATGTCTACCCAACCAAGCACCGAACTGGAAGTGTTCGACAACCCCCACCCCAATCGCGACTACACCATCCGTATCCACACCCCGGAGTTCACCTGCAACTGCCCCAAGACCGGACAGCCCGACTTCGCTACGCTGGACCTGGAGTATGTCCCCGACCAAGCCTGTGTCGAGCTGAAATCGTTCAAGCTCTATATCTGGTCCTATCGTAATGAGGGGGCCTTCCATGAGGATGTGACCAACACCATTCTGAATGACTTAGTTGCTGCGACCAACCCACGCTTTATGCGACTGACTGCGGTCTTCAATGTGCGGGGCGGGGTCTACACCACGGTGGTGGCCGAGCATCAATCGGATAACTGGGAGCCCAAGCCGGTGGTTCAGCTGCCGGGCATCTCTCCCGCACCGAAGTATTAACCTGTCCGAAAGTTCGTTTCTATCACTCTCCCAAGTCGTCTGCTGCCAGGGAAGGCAGCAGTCGAGCGACACAAGGATGTGCTTGAGCGTACTTGGGAGTGTGATAGGAATGGACTTATGCAACACTACTACGGTTCTTGTCTCATAAATGTCGCTGCATATCGGTATCGACCTCGGCACTTCCGGCTGCAGAGCCATCGCCATCAACGACTCGGGGAAAACGGTTGGGGAGCAGCGGGTTCCTCTTCCCCCCTCCTCAAACCCTGAAGCTGGTCACTTTGAGCAGACCCCTTCCGACTGGTGGGAGGCTACGCTGGCAGTACTGGACCGACTGATCCCAACCCTCCCATCCGAACCGATCGACAGTCTCTGTGTCGACGGCACCTCTGCCACGCTGCTGCTGAGTGATCCCGAAGGAAGGCCCTTGACTCCAGC
The DNA here is from genome assembly GCA_964344805.1 of uncultured Piscirickettsiaceae bacterium. Lineage (GTDB taxonomy): Bacteria > Pseudomonadota > Gammaproteobacteria > Thiopontia. The sequence goes on from CAYFOU010000005.1 coordinate 11,122, forward strand.
GCTGATGTACAACGACAGTCGCTGCATCGGTGAAGCCAAGCAGATCCACAAGATTGCACCACTCGAAAGCGGTGCCCATGGCCCCTCCGCCTCACTGGCCAAACTCCGTTATCTGATCAACCACTACCGACCCAAAGCAGACACCTTTCTCGCGCTGCATCAGGCCGACTGGATCAGCAATCGACTCGCTGGCCGTTTTGGTTACAGTGACGAGAACAATACCCTGAAGATGGGATATGACCCGATCCGGCGTGAGTGGCCCCACTGGATCAATGATCTGGGCATCCTCTCCAGTGCGCTGCCACAGGTACTTTCCCCCGGCACTCACTATGCCTCATTGAGTGAGTCGCTCTGTGAACGTTGGCAACTCCAGCAGGAGACTCCCCCTGCAATCTGTTCCGGGACCACCGACAGCGTTGCCGCTGCGGTTGCCAGCGGCATCGATCAACCGGGAGATGCGATCACTTCGCTGGGCACCACGCTGGTATTAAAGGTTCTCTCTGACAGCCCGATCTTTGTCCCTGAATATGGAATCTACAGCCACCGTCTCGGAGGACAGTGGCTGGTCAGTGGCGCCTCCAATGCTGGTGCTGGAGTGCTGCTGGATCACTTCTCTATTGAGGAGATTGAACAGCTGAGCAGAGAGATCGATCCCTCCACACCAACCGGCCTCGACTATTACCCTCTCTCCACAATTGGAGAGCGCTTCCCGGTTGCCGATCCGGCACTGGCACCTCGCCTTGCCCCCCGACCAGAAAGTGACATCCATTTCCTGCAGGCGATACTGGAGGGGCTGAGCCGCATCGAGGCCGAGGGGTACCAGAAGATGCACGAACTGGGGGCACCTGCCCCCACACGGATCCTCACCGCCGGTGGAGGGGCCCGCAACCGAACCTGGACAGCAATCCGACAACAGATGATCAAAGCACCGATTCACATTGCAAAAGAGCCCGAAGCAGCGTATGGTGCTGCCATCCTACCAATCAAGAACTTCTGAAAATACTTATAAATATTTTTACAGACACCATTAATTATAATTATTTTACGATCTTGTTTAATACTGTAGAATGGTTCGCAACAGGTTAAGGGATGGAGTCGACTACCGGCTTCGAACATTCAGAATTCAAGTTTTTACATTTTTTTGGAGATCTATCATGAAAAAGATTATTGCTGCTATCGCTCTCGCTGCTGTTGCTTCCAGTGCTTCCGCTTTCTTCAGCAACGACGACAACCAGAACGGTTACGGTACCGGTTCTGCTGACGGCGCTTTCGACGGCAAGGGCCGCGGTGCTGGCAAGGGTACTGCTGACGCAGAGGGTAACTTCAGCATGAGCATCAACGCTTCCGGTAAGGGTTCTTCCAACATGGAAGCCGACATGGACGCTGCCGAGAACAGCCGCTTCAAGGGCGCTTCTGACCTGCGCACCGAGAGCTATGCCTACAACCCATACTATGGTGTTGCACCTCATAACGCTGCAATTGCCAAGTAAGACTGCTTAAGTTGGGGGGCTCTGCCCCGGGTCAAAAAAGCCGATGGATCCAAGATCCATCGGCTTTTTCTATGCTTCGAACATCAACAACCTGATCAGTAGGCAGCCATCTCATCAAAGTAGACACTGACCTTGAAGTAATGGTCAGCCCCCTCCGCATCGTAAAGCGCAGGTAGCACCGCCTTCTCACCAAAGTAGGAGAGCTGGCTGCGCCCATCACACGCAAAGCCTTCGGAACCACGCTCTGTACAGCGCCCGGCTCTTCCCTCATCGACACCGCTATAGACAATATTGCCCAGCGGATTGGAGATCACCGTAACCACTCGATAGTCCAGTACCTTATTCTGGCAGGTATTGGTCCAATGCAATTCCAATGCATAGGGGGGCTTGAATATCGGTGTCCTCGCTGCGGTCGCCTGCAGACAGCTATCACTGAAGGTATGAATCCCCACTTCTCCCCTTTCCGGAGAGGGTATCGCCTGCGCTGCAAGCACCTGTTTGGCCCAGGTTTCGGTGTTGTTGGCCGAGGCGATACCGCTGGTTTGAAACAGAAAGGATAGAAACAGGGGAGACAGCAAAACTACTCTTTTTATCATCACAGATCTCCCTCAAAGTTTTACCGCCCCAACCTACCATACAAAAAGAATATAAGCCAATATGTGAATCTTATAATTTAACCATATACTGTGAGAGTTGTTTATTTCAGCAGTTGCTCATCTTCCTCTTCCGCTGGTGGTAGCTCAGGCAACAGCAGCCACAGCACCACCCGCAGCAGGATAAAGACGGCGGTGTAGAAGATTGCCGGGAGAATCAGGATCAGTGGCAATCCCAGCAGAATCTCCATCAGATCCGGTCCCCCGGTGAGTGAGGCCCAGGCCCCCTTCTCGATCAGAATCCACCAGAACCAGTAGAGGACAACGCCCGCTCCCACCCACTCCCCCAACCGCTGCCAGTAGGGGGGCAACTGCAGGGCACGAAACTGCTGCAGATTCATCGACGCTCCAGATAACGCTGGATGCGTGAAACACCCTCCTCCAGCTGAGAGAGGGAAACAGTATAGGCGAAGCGGACCCAACGTTTGGCATCCTGGGTGGAGAAGTCCTTGCCCGGCGTGATCGCCACCCCCGCCTGTTCCAGCAATTCCATCGCAAGGGCACTGCTGTCTTCGCTCAGTGCAGAACAGTCTGCATAGAGGTAGAAGGCCCCCTCTGGTATCTGATCGATTACAAAACCGAGTTCCTTCAGGGCTGTGTAGAGATAGTCCCGCCGCTGCTGGAACTGATCGCGCCGCTGCAACAGAATCTGTTCGGTCTCCGGCTCCAGTGCCTGCAGTGCAGCATACTGGGAAGGGGTCGGTGCAGCGAGAAAGAGGTTCTGCGATAGCCGGTCCAGTCTATCCATCGCCGCTTCCGGGGCCACCATCCACCCCAGCCGCCAACCGGTCATACCGTAGTATTTGGAGAAGCTGTTGACCACAAAGACATTGCCCGGCAGATTGACTGCCGTTCCCCCCGCCTCTCCATAGGTGAGCCCCTGATAGATCTCATCAACAATCAGGGCACCACCCCGCGCAGCCACCACCTCGGCGATGCGCTGCAGCTCGGCAGGATCGATCACCGTGCCGGTAGGGTTGGAGGGGGAGGAGATCATCACCACCCGGCTACGCTCACTCCAGTGCTGCTCCACCAGCGCTGCGGTCAACTGAAAACCCTCTGCTGCCCCCACCGAGATCGACACCACCTCCCCCTCGAACAGGCGAGCAAAGTGGCGATTGCAGGGATAGCCAGGGTCGGCCATCAACACCCAGTCTCCCGGATTGACCAGTAGCGCAATCAGCAACTGCAGCGCACCGGAAGAGCCGGGGGTGACCGCAATCCGGGCCGGATCGACCGACTCCCCATAGCGCTGCTGGTACTGTGCCGCAATCTTGCCACGCAGCTCCGGCAATCCCAGTGCAGGGGTGTAGTGGTGGCGGCCACTCTGTAGCGCCGCCACACCGGCATCCACCACCGGCTGCGGAGTCTCGAAGTCGGGCTCGCCGATCTCCATATGGATGATGGAGCGCCCTTCGGCCTCCAGCGCACGGGCGCGTGCCAGAATATCCATCACATGGAACGGCTCAATCTCCTCGGCCCGCTGCGAGAACTCCACCGCTCACGACTCCCAGATCTGACGCACCCACTGCAGATCGAGACAGGACTTGTCCGCACCGCTCCCCTGCAACACCTTGCAGGGATCATCCGACTCACCCATCTGATCCAGCACCAGTGCCGCCTCGCTGAAATCCTCATCCGCGGTATAGCCATTGATGGTGACGATGGTCTTCAGTTGGGCCGCGCGTGAAGAGCGGATGCCGTTGGAGGAGTCCTCAAAGGCGATACACTCCTCGGGCTGCAGCCCCATTTGCTCCATTACGTAATCATAGATATCGGGGGCAGGCTTCTTCGCCGGAACGATATCACCCGCACCGATCACCTCGAACCAGGATTCCGCCCCTTCAAACAGCGCATTGTTGAGCAATGCCGATACATTCTGCGGGGTGGTGGTGGTCGCAATCGCCATCGGTACACCCGCCTCATGCGCCTCGGTCAACAGACGCTTCACCCCACTGCGCAGTGGAATCTTGCCCTGCTCCATCAGCCCGACAAAGTGTTTGGTCTTGGAGGCGTGGAGACCGGCAATCCAGGCTGCCAGATCCTCCACCTCTGGATAGGCAGGGTCCTTGGTTTCGATAAAGCGGCGGATACGCTCCTTGCCACCGGTGACCGCCAGCAGCTCACCATAGAGCGCCTCATCCCACTCCCAATCCAGCCCCGCCTCCTCAAAGGCAAGATTGAAGGCGACCCGGTGCCCATCACGCTCGGTATCAGCCAGCGTGCCATCCACATCAAAGATCAGTGCCTTCAGTTCTCTATCACTCACGCTATTTACTCCTTTCAATACTGTTGAGGTCCATCGTCCATGACGGGACCACCTATAAACCGATCAAAATAGTTGGTTATATTTTACGCGAGCCGAACCGTTGGCTCCAGCCCTCATTTGCGGCGGTGCAGCGCCAAGGTTAATGGGGTACGCGATTTCGGCACCTTGTGGACAAAATTGTAACGGGCCACATGGTAGCTGGAGTCGAATCCATAGAAGTTGCGCTGCATCTGCGCCAGCTCCTCCTCTCGATACTGCTGCAGTGGTTTCTCTGCCTCATCCTTGCGCCGTTGCACCCGCTTCTGCTCCAGCAATGGATCTGCCTTGAGCACCCACTGCTGCACCTCTACCTTTACCTCAGCAATAAACTCTGCATGAGCATTGGAGAAGATCCGGTCCACCAAACCCAGTCGCTGCGCCTCAACCACTCCCATCGGCAACCGTGCCTCGGTAATGTGACGCGCATTCTTCTCCCCGGCATAACGGGGCAGCAGATAGCTCCAATACTCCGAGCCATAAAGGTTACCCATATCCTTGTAGTGGGGATTGAGGATCACCCCCGCTCTCGCCCAGACCTGATCAGCGGCACGGGCAAGGAATACTCCGCCCGCCCCGGCACTCCCCTGTAGCGCCGAGATAATGAGATGGCTATCAGTCTCAATGATCGCCTGCGCCAGATCATCGATGGCGTGTATATTCTCCCAGGAGGCGTCTGCCGGACTCTCTGCCGCCTCGATCTGATTCAGGTCCATGCCGTTGGACCAGAAGTCAGGACCACCCATCAGCACAATAGCTCGAGTATCCCGCATACACGCATCACGGTAGGCCCCCAACAACCGATGGCACTGCACAGTACCCATCACACCATTATAGAAGGGGAAGTGGAGATACCCCACATCTCCCTCCTCCTCATAGTAGAGATCCACTTCATGCTCCACTGCAGGTACATCCTGTAGCACCTCCCCCAGCAGTTGCAGCGCTGGCAGTTTGAATGGAGTTTCACTCTCTCTGTCGAGCAGTTGTCCCACCCAGATCGCCCCATCCATGGTGGCAATACAGATGGCTCGATCACTACGTGCAACCACCTCTCCTGCCGGACCACTGCGCTGAAGATCAGGATGCGCATCAAACAGTCGCAGCTCTCGGCCCATCACGGTGAATTGAAGACCGGGAAAGCCATCCCCACTACGCATCTTGCACAGTACCATCTCGGTATCATCCTGTTGCCAGTCAATGGCACGGTCCTGCTGCTTCATCAGCGGATGCCAGCAGCCTTGGATCGCATACGCACCCTCCTCACTGCTCAATGGTTGGGGTTGATAGCTACCGGATTGAAACCGCTCCAGCGCCAGCAACAACGCCTCTACAGCGGTCTCAGTCACCTCATTGCGATAGAGACTCGACTTGGTGGCTGCACGCATCGGGAAGGTGGCAGCCGCCCAGATATCCCCACCATCCATCTCTCCATTGGCCTGCAATACCGTTACCCCCCACTCTCGTTCCCCATTGAGGATGGCCCAGTCCAGCGCCGAAGGGCCACGATCACCCGGAGGACCGGGATGGATCACCCAACAGGTGTAAGATTGCCAAACCACTTCAGGAATGGCCCGTTTCAGAAAGGGGGCAACAATCAGATCGGGCTGGTAGAGATCCACCGCCTCGATAGTGACTGCCTCATGGATATCGAATTCGATAGAAACCTCATGACCGTACTCACGCAATTCAACAAAGAGCCGCTGTGTGAGGCTATTGAAGCTGTGCGTCAAAAAGAGAATACGCATGAACTATTCAAAAGGGTTGAGCAAACCTACACCGGTTGCTGAAAAATCCTTCACATTTCGGGTAACCACGATCAAATCATAGGTCAACGCGATGGCAGCGATCTGCTTGTCCAGTGCATCCTGATAGTGAGGCACGCGCAACTTCCCCCACACCTGAGCCTCTTCCGCAGTGAACTCAAGAATATGTTGAGCATATTCCTCAACCATCCCCTCCAACCACTGCTCCAGTTGCTCTGCCTGTGCCTGATCTCCCCGATGGCGAATCAGTTCAACGCCACGACGCAGCTCTCCTACTGTAATTACACTGATAAAAACCGGGATGGCTTCCTCATTGATCTTCTGAAAAAAACTGCGCACCCCGAAATTTGCCCGCTCCCCCTTTCTCAGTTCACTGATGACATTGGTATCAATCAAATACATGATCGATTGATTCCTCATCCTGACGCTCAAAATCGGCATCACTGCCTACATCCGGCATCTGGCTCAACACCTCCGAGAAGGAGCGCCGTTCAGGACGAGAGAATGCCTGCTCCAGAATAGTGCGATGCTCCGCCTCTGCACTGACGCCATGCAGACCCGCCTGTGCTTTAAGTGCACGAACAACCGCCTCATCGACATTTCTCACAATCAAATTGGCCACGGCAAAACTCCTTTCATGCTCTACCCACACCCAAAATAGTAGCACCCCCAATGCATCATGCAATCATTGATATCACTTCAACCATGCCGGATTAAAAACGGATCACTCAAAAAGTATGGGGTTTAACGATTGCGCAGAACTTGACTGGAAGTATCCACATTTGCCAACCATTTCAACAAATTCTTGGCAGCTGCTCCCCGGCCAGCCAATCCACCACCCGACTGCCTCCAAAGCGGGTCTCCATCTGCACAAAGCCATACTCATCCTCCACCACCTCACCGATGATGGCGGCATGCTGCCCCAGTGGATGGGACTGCATCACCTCCAGCAGGCGCTGCGCATCCTGCCGTTTGCAGATCGCTACCAGCTTGCCCTCATTGGCCACATAGAGCGGATCTAGTCCCAACAGTTCACAGGCCGCAAAGACTGCTGGCCGCACCGGAATTTCGCTCTCCTTGAGTTTCATCCCCACCCCGGACTGCTGCGCCAGCTCATTCAGCGTGGTGGCCAGTCCACCACGGGTGGGATCTCGCAGACAGTGGATGGTGGGTACCGCCTCGACCATCTTGGCAATCAGGGTGTGGAGTGCGGCAGAATCAGATTCGATATCGGTCTCAAACTGCAGGTTCTCACGACTCGACATGATGGCCACCCCATGATCCCCCAAGGTACCACTGACCAGAATCGCATCCCCCGGCTGCGCCAGGTCGCCAGAGATATGGATCCCCTGCGGCACCATACCCACTCCGGTGGTGGTGATGAAGACGCCATCGCCTTTCCCTTTCTCCACCACCTTGGTATCTCCGGTGATCACCGGTACACCTGCGCTCTTCGCCGCCTCCGCCATACTGGTGACAATGCGCTGCAGATCAACCAGCGGAAACCCCTCTTCCAGAATAAAGCCCGCAGAGAGGTAGAGCGGTTTGGCCCCAGACATCGCCACATCATTGACCGTACCGTGAACCGAGAGTGAACCAATATCCCCACCAGGGAAGAAGAGTGGTGCAATGACAAAGCCATCGGCACTCATCACCATGCGCCCGCCCGACACCGTGAACAACGCCTGATCATTGGCTTGCCTGAGCAGATCATTATCAAATTGATCGACAAAGAGCTGATCAATCAGCTGCGCCATGGCACGCCCGCCGCTGCCGTGGCTCATATCGACCACGCCGTTTTTCAGATCCAGCGGGGAGGCAAGGTTTCGGCTATTCACAAATAAATCCACATAGTTCCCGACACTAAGTTGAACAACAGGGGGCTGTGAGGCTTTGAAGATGAGATCAACCTACCTTTCTTAATCCTCTTGTTCCTCTTTTTTCTTTGCAATGGTTTCGATTGTATAAAAGAGAGTTGCCAGCACTTCGCCTTCAAGTTCTCGGTTGTGGAGGGTATACAAAAGATTCCTGACCAGCTCATCCGGGATCAAGAAGGTATCAACATCAAGATGATGAACTGCAGCATGTATTGCGTACATCTCGTTTACCAGCATTGATGCCTTTGTCAGGGTACCGCCAACGTTTGTTTGTATGGGGCGGATTTTTGTAAGCCATTTTGCTGTGAACGCTGCGCGTTTATGCTGGTCTCCATTTTCAATATTATGGAAAGCCTTCATTCTTTCCAGATCACAAAAATAACTGTCTACAGCATGGAAAAGCAGTTCTTCCTGCAAGAAAAAGCTCCCTCCCCAGCCTTTATGAAAATCATAAAAGATAGTGCGCAGGGAGTAGAAGCGATTAAGACGTTTTTTTTCATCAACTCGTTTAAGTATTTCGTCTGGAATGAATGGGGATATTGAGTTTTTATTATTGTCTGCTCCAGCACTCATATTGACTCAATAGCCTTGTCCATTTTTTGTTGCAGCTTTGGACCTTCCGACCGAGCCCGCTTGCGGTAGTCAACTTCGTCACAAGGGTCATCATGATTTTCTTCTGTCCAGCAGCTGACTGAATGCACTACCTTATTTTGCAGCAAGTGACCAAAAGCCTTTTTTAACTGGTCAGCTGTTGGATCAATCCCTAAATTGATTGCTTGGTCAGACATATCCTTCCTTTTCCCCTCTAAAAATGCTGCTTCCGTCCCACAGGATGCAATTTGGTGCGTAATTATACAAAGGGGCACTTTTCATGTCTATATATTGTGGCCGACATAACAGTCTGAAAACAATAACATTCCATATTAAGCAGCCATCTTTAATGTATTTTTATCATAAAGTTACATACACTCTGCAACTCGTAAACAGACCTTCTTTTTATCTATCCAAACACAACATGTAGTATTTGGACAGATCATTCCTCCATTCAATTTGGCGACCGCCTCTCACCGCCCAAAGGCGGTAACATTCCAACCGTTCCAGAGTAGATTCTGTTTTCACAAGACTGTTCTTCTGTTCTGACTTAATCAATTTTTTTCTGTCTCTTATGGTGAGACATTCAGATTGCGAAAACGTCCGTAACTCCAATAGGCCGCACAGGCCCCTTCTGAGGAGACCATACAGGAGCCCATCGGGTTTTCCGGGGTACATACGGTACCGAAGAGTTTACAATCGGTGGGCCGTTTCACCCCACGCAGAATGCGCGGGCACTCACACCCCTTGATATCGTGCGCCTCGCCAGGAGGAATCTCGAAACGCTGCTCCGCATCGAAATCGGCATATGCCTTCTTGATCTGCAGTGCACTGTAGGGAACCATCCCCAACCCACGCCACTCAAACTGGCGACGCAGCTCCATGGTCTCGGCCACCAGCGCCTGCGCCTTGAGATTGCCCTCCCGACTCACCACGCGGCTGTACTCGTTCTCCACCTCATGTCGCCCCTCATTGAGCTGGCGAATCAACATCAGCGCCGACTGCATCACATCGAGTGGTTCAAATCCGGCAATCACCACCGGGCGCTGAAACTCTTCGGCAAAGAACTCGTAGGGGCGACTACCGATCACCGAGCTGACATGAGAGGGACCAAGGAAGCCATCAATATGGACCGCCCCCATCTCCCGCACCTCGGGTGATTCGAGGATGTTCTGAATCGCTGCCGGAGTGAGCACATGGTTGCAGAAGATGGTGAAGTTCTTCACCCCTTCCGCCTCTGCCTGTTTCAATACCACTGCGGTCGGTGGTGTGGTGGTCTCAAAACCGATGGCAAAAAAGACCACTTGTCGCTCCGGGTGCTCACGCGCGATGCGCAGAGCATCCTGGGTGGAGTAGACCATGCGCACATCGCCCCCCTGTGCCTTCACCTTCATCAGGCTCTTGCGCTCGGAGGCCGGGACTCGCAACAGGTCACCGTAGGTACAGAGGATGACATCGTGCTGCTCGACCAGATAGATGGCACTGTCGATACGGCCGATGGGCAGGACACAGACCGGGCAACCAGGACCATGCACAAAACGTACATTCTCCGGCATCAGATCCTGAACCCCGTAACGGAAGATGGCGTGGGTATGGCCGCCACAGAACTCCATCAGATGGTAGCTCCGTTCCGGCTCCACCTCACTGGCGATGGCCTTCGCCAGCCTCTGTGCCAGCTGGTGGTCACGAAACTCCTCGACATATTTCACGCTTCGCTTTCCAGCATCCCCGCCTCGGCAAACAGCTGCAGGGTCTTCTCCGCCTCTTCCGGGCTGATCTTGTTGAGGGCATAGCCGACATGGAGCAGCAGGTAGTCCCCCACCTGCACATCCTCGACCAGTGCCAGTGAGGCCTCTTTCTTCACCTCCCCCAGCGCAACGACAGCGGTATCGCTGGCCTCATCGATACTGACTACACGGGCGGGAACGGCCAGACACATCGGGGATCAACTCCCGATCATTGAGAGCTGTCGCGTGGCCCGAACCCACTGGTACCACTGCTCCATCCCCTCGCCACTGGTGGCAGAGACCTGCAGCACACGAATCGACGGATTGACCCGCTTGGCATACTCGATACAGAGATCGACATCAAAGTCGAGATAGGGGAGCAGATCGATCTTGTTGAGCAGAATCAGATCGGCGGCATGGAACATGTCGGGATACTTGATCGGCTTGTCCTCCCCTTCGGTGACGGAAAGAATCGCCACCTTGTGCGCCTCCCCCAGATCGAAGGCGGCGGGGCAGACCAGATTGCCCACGTTCTCGATAAAGAGCACACTCCCCTCTTCCGGAGCCAGCCCATCCAGCGCATGGCCCACCATATGGCCATCAAGATGGCACCCCTTGCCGGTATTGATCTGCAGCGCCTTGACCCCGGTCTCACGGATACGGTTGGCATCGTTGGTGGTCTGCTGATCGCCCTCGATCACCGAGAGCGGCATCTCCCCTTTCAGATCATCGATGGTGCGGGTCAGCAACGAGGTCTTTCCGGAACCGGGGCTGGAGACCAGATTCAGCGTCAGGATGCTGCGCTCGGCAAACCAGCGGCGGTTGGCGGCCGCATACTCATCATTCTTGCTGAGGATATTCTGTTCGATCTGCACCATGCGCGACTGGCTGAGCCCCGGTGCATGGGCGCGTGCAGGCCCCTGTCCATAATCATGCAGATGCTCATCAGCGTGGTGGTGATGGTGTTCATGGGAGTGTTCATGGCCATGGCTGTGATCATGCTCATGCCCCTCCCCTTCAATCTCGGTCTCGCCCTCGCCACATCCACATACGGTACACATTACTCGACCTCCAGTTCCTTGATTCTCATCTCGTCACCTCCTGTGACCTGCAGCTGGTAGCTGCCACACTCGGGACAGGCATCAAAGCGCTGCTGCACCTCCACCGCCTTGCCACACTGCATGCACCACGCCTGCCCCGGCAGTTCGATAATTTCCAAGGTGGCGCCATCCGCCAGCGTACCCTGCACCACCACATCGAAGCTGAAGCGCATCGCCTCCGGCTCGGCACCGGAGAGCTTGCCGATCTCCAGCCACACCGTTTTCACCTTGTCATATCCCTGAAGTGTTGCATTCTCCTGCAGAATCTTCAACACCCCCTCACAGAGCGACATCTCATGCATCCGGGGCATCCTCGATCTGCAGTTGATAACCGACACAAGGGTCAATGGCGTTGATCAACAGCCGTGCCTGCAGCTCAGCATCATCACCCTCAATGGTCGCCAACGCCTGAGCAGCCACCCCCTGAGGATGAAAATTCCACTCCGTCGGCGCAAGGATGCGATAGCGACTGACCCGATCCTGCTCCAAAGCTACCTGATGCAGCAGATGCCCACGTGCAGCCGCGACCTGCCCGATCCCCTGAGCCGCCAGTGAGTCTATTTCTGCCATTCGCTCTGGCAGCAGCTGGGTCGCCAGCTGCGCCATCTCGCTCAGACGGGCCAGCAGACGGGGCAGCAGGCCACTTCCATAGGTCCTGTTGGCCTGCATGATCAACGGGGTCTCAACACGGGTCAATGCGGTGGTCTCGCAACAGCTTCCCTGCCACTGCGGCTGCTCGATAAAATAGGAGGCATCCAGTGCAGCCATTATGCGGTTATTCAGCGGCAACGGCAGCGGATGGGTTTCACAATCTCCTACCGCCTGCCAGCCTCGCACCTGCAGCAACTCCAATACACCAGCAATCGGCCCAACCGTACTCTCCACCCAGCGCTGCAGCTGCTCCAGCGTATCAAGCTCCAGCCACTGCTGCGGGGAGATCCCCAACACCCGCTGCAGTAGTGCAGTTGCCTGTGCAGTGATCTGCTGCATCACACCACCATCCGCTACGACCACCTCTCCGGTACCGATCCGAAACAACGATCCATCCGGGTTGAGCTGTTGCATCAGATTGCGCTGCAGGGTCAATACCTCACTCATCCCGTCCCGTACCGGTTGACCACCGATAAACAGCGGCCAGTCGAGCAAAATGCGCCAAAGGTGCTCCCGCAGCGTCTCCATCCGTACCAGCGCCTCACGCTGCCGCTCCACCTCCTGCGTGGGCTGTATCCCCATCGCCCCCTCCACCGCACGCAGTGAAGCCACCTGCTGGGCCACTCCACAGATGGAGAAGAGCAGCGGGAGGTTTTTCACCACCTCATCCGCAGCCTTCCCTTCGAACATGCGTGAAGCATGGACCGGTCGGGTCGACTGGATCACAGCACCCGTCGGGCGCAACCGGATATGGAGCTCACCTTCAATACTCATGGGCAACGAGTGTGCCACAAGGGCACCGGAGGCCGTTAATTATTCTCAATCAAACTTCATGATTTCAAAGAGATAGCCGAAAACAGACCATCTTGATATTGCCACCCCAGATACAATCTGGTATCAATACGCCCTTTCCTAATGTTGTCAGGAGTATGGACCGTATGGCTACGGATAAAAAACAGTCAACACTGATTGGCGGAATCGCCCCCTACAAGATCAAGAAGGGCGAGGAGTACATGAACGATAACCAGAAGAAGCACTTCGAGGCAATTCTTCTGGCCTGGAAGAAGCAGTTGATGGAGGAGGTTGACCGCACGGTAAACCACATGCAGGACGAGACCGCGAACCTGCCTGACCCCAGTGACCGCGCCACGCTGGAGGAGGAGTTCTCGCTGGAGCTGCGAACCCGTGACCGCGAGCGCAAGCTGATCCGCAAGATCGAGAAGACCCTGCATGAACTGGAGGGTGAGGATTACGGTTACTGCGAATCGTGCGGGGTGGAGATCGGCATCCGCCGTCTGGAGGCACGCCCCACGGCAACCCTCTGCATCGACTGCAAGGAGCTGGAGGAGATCAAAGAGAAGGCCTCCTGATCCCCTTCCAACACTTCAGCAAGGCGGGTTCCTGAACAGGGGGCCTGCCTTTTTTTATTACAATGGAGAAATGAGTTCCTCTCCTTACATTGGCCGCTTCGCCCCCTCTCCCACCGGACCACTCCACTTCGGTTCTCTGGTGGCCGCCGTGGGCAGCTTTCTTGAGGCCAGAAGCCATCAGGGGCAGTGGCTGGTACGGATCGAGGACCTCGACCCGCCGCGTACCGTCCCCGGCGCCGCAGCGGAGATTCTGACCACATTGGAGCAGCACCAGCTGCAGTGGGATGGCGAGGTGGTCTATCAGAGCGAACGCAGCCACCACTACCAGCAGGCGCTGGAACTGCTGGAATCCCGGCAACGCATCTTCGGCTGCCACTGCTCCCGCAGCAGCCTGAAGGGAGAGCCAGTCTATCCCGGTCGCTGCCATCACGCGGCACTCTCACTGGAGCAACATGCAGTGCGCGTGCGTACCGAAGTCAGAACCATCCACTTTGAAGATCATTGGCAGGGGGAACAGCGCTGGGAGCTGGCCTCGGAGATCGGAGATTTTGTGATCCGCCGTGCCGATGGCCTCTTCTCCTACCAGCTTGCCGTGGTGGTCGATGATCATCTGCAGGGGGTGACCGATGTTGTGCGCGGCAGTGATCTGCTCGACTCCACCCCGCGGCAGATCTGGCTACAGCAACAGCTGGGTTATCCAACACCCCACTACGGTCATCTGCCGATTGCGACCAACGCTGAAGGGCAGAAGCTGAGCAAACAGAATCTGGCCGATCCACTACAGCCACAACAGGCGGTTCACAATCTGGCTCAGGCACTCACCTTTCTTGGTCACCCCCCTCCCCCGATCGATGAGCTGAAGACGCTGTGGGGCTGGGCCATGACACACTGGCGTAGCGCAGACATTCCAAAGCAATCGGCCATTCCGGTAGAATAAACACGATGGAAACCAGCTACCACCAGACCTTCAACGGCCTCTTTACCAGCCTGCTGCAGTGGGATGATCTCACCGCATTCTGGGAGCGGCTGCGTCAGGGAGAGCTGGAGCAGTGGTACATCTATGCGGTGGGGGAAGCCCCCCCTGCAGACCACTCCAGTGCAGAAGAGTTTGTCCAGTTTATTGAGAAGATCGATGCACTGTTACGCAAGGAGCACAACGAGCGGATCTGCGGCATCGTCTACACCAACCATACCGATACCCCATCGATGGTGAAGATCTACGATCCCAACAATCTGGGACTCTCCTGTGGCTCCAGCGAGAACCCACCCCTCCCCGGCTGGGTACTCTCACGGGAACCGCCGGTCGATCTGCAACCGATCGAGATCCTGCCCAACAACCGCAAACACTGGTGGCACAACCTCTTCTCATGACCATCAGCGAGGAAGATGCCACCCTGTTCCGGGAGATGACCCAGGGGGTACGCAAGCTGAAGCAGCCGGACCGGGCCACACACGATACCCCCAAGCCAACTCCTCATGCACAATCCACGCAGATGGAAGAGGTTCCAGCGCACTGGTATGACGAAACGGTCCAGCCACTGGAACTGGAGCCAGAGCAGCAGGTCGCGGCTGAGGAGGTGCTGTTCTATGTACGAGACAACCTGCCACACACCACCCTGCAGAAACTGAAGAAGGGGAGCCTCTGTTCCGGTCTGGAGATCGATCTGCATGGGCTGACCACTGTACAGGCGCGCGATGAGATGGAGGCTCTGCTACAACAGGCTGTACGCCAGCAGCTGCGCTGCTTTCGACTGATCCATGGCAAGGGGCACCGCTCCGCCGAGCAGAATCCGGTGCTGAAGAGCTGGGTCAACCAGTGGCTGCGACAACAGAAAGAGGTGCTGGCCTTCTGTTCTGCACGGCAGCGGGATGGTGGCACCGGTGCACTCTATGTGCTGCTGAAGCGCAATTAACACACTCTTTCTTTATTCAGCGCACCTCCATTGAACTCAGTATACTCTCTGCCTGTTGAAGCAGACGATCCAGAGCCTGCAGCAGCCGCTCGACCCGCTCGGCAATCCCCTCCAACTTCCCCTCATCGATGGTGAACTGAATCTCCTCGGCCTGCCTTGAGAGGGCTGGATAGCCAAATGAGGCGGCACTCCCCTTGATGGTGTGAGCCACACTCCGCACCCGTTCCCACGCCTGCTGTTGCAACGCCTCCCGGAGTTGATCCCGGTTGTTGCGGCTGCTGTCGAGAAAGATCGACATCAGCTCTACATCGACCTCTTCCTCCATCTGTTGGGGCTGCCCTGCTGCTGCAGTCGGCTGCAGATAGTGGTTCAGCAGCTCTCTCAACTCCTGTCGATCGATCGGTTTACCCAGAAAGCCGTTACACCCCGCCTGGTTAAAGGCATCCCGATGCTTCTGCAGCACATTGGCGGTCAGGGCAATAATCGGGATCTTACACCCTTGTCGGCGCAGGGTACGGGTTGCCTGAATACCATCCATCACCGGCATCTGCATATCCATCATGATCAGGTCAAAATGGTTCCGAGCCACCGCCCTCACCGCCTCCTCTCCATTCTCTGCGGTGGTCACCTCCAGCCCCATCGACTCCAGAATGCGTCGCTCCAGCAGCTGCAGCTCCAGGGTATCTTCAGCCACCAGCACCCTCCCTTGCAGTGGCTGCTCCAGTAGCGACAGATGGGCACTCTTCTCTTCGTTACTGCCTCCCTGTGAGATCTCTATATCACTGGGGCTATAGGGGAGCATCAGGGTAAAGATCGAACCCCGCCCCTCGGCACTGGAGCAGTCAATACTCCCCCCCATCAGCTCAGCAAGATTTTCCGAGATATAAAGCCCCAGTCCACTCCCTCCAAAACGGCGGGAAATCGAGTGATCTGTCTGCTCAAAACGTCTGAACAGGCCATCAATCTTCTCAGGTGACATACCAATACCGCTATCCTCCACCTTGAACACCAGATAGTTCCCAACCACATCCGAGCTCAGTTCGACCCTCCCCTCCTCGGTAAACTTGATCGCATTCCCCACCAGGTTGATCAATATCTGACCGATACGGGCAACATCCCCCACCAGCAGATGGGGGTCCTGATGATGTTGCGTAACCAGAAACTCCAGCCCGGCATCTCTCGCCCGCACCGAAAGCATATGCTGCAGATCCCGCATCAACTGGGAGAGGTCATAGGGCATTTCATCAATGGTAAATTTGCCCGACTCAATCTTGGACATATCGAGAATGTCATTAACCAGCGCCAGCTGATTGCGCCCAGCCAGTTCAATGGAGTGGAGAATCTCTCGATCCTCCCCATCCTGCAGACGCTCTGCAAGAAATTCACTGTTACCGATAATGGTGGTCAGGGGGGTACGCAACTCATGGCTCATCGAGGCAAGAAAGTCATCCTTTGCCCGGTTGTAGTACTCCATCTGCTCTGCTGAACCATTGATTCCCTCTTTCAGCCGCTCCATATCACCGCGATAGGTGTGCGCCATACGCTGATCAAAGGCCCCTTCAGAGACCGCCAGAGAGACCTCAATGGCCTCCTGAATCGCTTGCTGCTGGGAGCCAAACAGACTATTGAGCGCATCACCAATCTGCCCGATCTCATCTCTGTTTTTCACCGGCATACGCAATGACAGATCACCAAAGCGCTCAATCTGGCGGATCATTGCCACGGTAGATTGAATATTCCTCAGTAGCTTTCCCCAGAAGTAGAGGGCAAACAGCATCGCCAATACGACCACTGCAACAAATATCTGATAGAAGGCAAACTGCTGCCTGACCTGCTGCAGATAGTGATCAACCGAAACCCTCAACCCACGGTCTACGGCCGCGACTACCCGATTGATGCTGTTGATACGTTCACTCGCATGTCCGAACCAGATCCCCGGGTCCACCTTGGTGTAGCGGGAAATCTGTTCCAGCGCCTCCATTGCTGCCGATGCATCCACCCTGCCCAACGCTTCCCGTTCACCGGTGATAACGGCCCGCTCTACCGCATTGTAATAGTCATCAACCATCTCCTCCACAACCGCAATCAGGCGAAGTTCATAGGCATCCACCCCATCCATATTCTGGTAACGAAACAGCAATTCGGAGACACGGTCATGAAAATCGAGAAATTGCGGATACTCCGGCCCGGTTTTCTCAAACTGGTAACTCTTGAAGGTGTGGAGCTTCCCCCCCAGTCCAACCTGAGCCTGCAGTGCCGCCAGGTGCTCCTGCTTCTTTATTCTGGAGAGAAAGGTATTGCGCACCTGAAGCACATAGTCGACCGACTCCCCCCTGACCTCCCGCTGGTAGAGCGCCTTCTGTGGAGCCTTGGCATGGCTGCCAAACTCCTCCAGCTTCAGGGTCTGCTCATGAATATAGTGGTTGATCTCCACCATCGCACTGGACGATAACAGCCCCGAGGAGAAGTAGTGGTTCAGACGCCCCCTCTCCTGACCGGCTCGTTCTTTAATCCAGAGCAGCGTCAACAGGGTATTGAACTGATCAATCAGCGCCAGCTCCATCACCTGATCCTTGAAGCCACCAATAATGCGCAGGGCCAGGGCATTGATCTCGGAGTAGTAGTCAAAGATGTCGCTGATCAGCCGCTCACTCCTGCCACCATGATCTACCCTGATTCGTACCGTATCCAGCTGCCTCAATCGATTCTGAAGTCGCGCAATCTCTCTCTGCTGAAAGCGAGTAATCTCCATTTTCGGTTTTAGAGCCAGCGCACTGGAGAGCTGTTCAATCTTCCAGTCCACCACCGCTCTCTGCTGCTGGAGAGGCGCCTTTCTCGCCTCATTTTGATCTCCAATAAAACCGGAGCTCATCCCCCGCTCAATCGCCATGTTATGGGCGACGCCATCCAGCCTCTGGATAAGATGGACCATCTCAATATACCGTTCACCCTTCTCCAGCTTATCCATCTCATTGATCAGATGCGCAATCGCCATATATCCCATCATCAATAATGGGATAGAGAAGATAACCCCTATCTTCCATGAGATGGAGTAGTCATCGATGGTCTGGAACAACGCCTTCATCTAAAAGCTCACCTTCCCTGCAGAGTGCCTCCTTTCCTCATATCGCCACACACTGATACAACGATTAACAGTTAAACGATTTCACCCAATATTTCGTTGACCTGAGGCAAGTACGGCAAAAGTGGGCCAGAAATGGCGTGGTCCCGGATAGAAGCGAGTAATTGAGTACCTACCCAAGTATTATGAATAATTTGACCTATCCCAAGAGAAACGTCACTATCTTACAAAAGGAGTCAGGCAATGAACGAAAAGAGAAGCAATCAGCGAGTCCCTTTTGAGTACAAGGTTGAATTCGGGTTTGGTGACCAGCTGCAGGTATGCAATCTGGTCGATATCTCCCTGCAGGGCGCACTGATTGATGGCTGTGGCAGCAACACCGCAACCACCGACATTCCCTGCAAGTTAACCATCTACCTGGATGCCCTGAGAGAGCAGAAGGTTGTGATGTGGGGCCTTGTAGCTCACAAAGAGGGGGATAATCTGGGGATTCACTGTACCAATATTGATATCGACAGCATGACCCATCTGCGCAAGATAGTAGAGTACAATCTGGGCGATGCCGAGCTGGTTAACCGTGAACTGGGAGAGCTGCGCAACCAGCGCTAATAGCGCACCAGTTCTCGTAACACCACCGTGGCGTAGCTCCCGGCCGGGAGCCAAAAATTGAGCTGTAGCTGATCACTATCGCGCCACTCCCACGCCAGCTGTTCCGGCACCAGCCGCAACGGGCGACGATCCTGCTCCAGCCCCGCCTGCTCCAGCCCCTGCATCATCTCTTCATAACCATCCAGCGCAGCCAGTTCAACCACGCCTGCGGTACGGCCACTCTCCGGCTCTCCACGCCCCCAGAGCGGTCCGGTCAGATGGATATCGTGTTCCGCAATGCGCTGCAGAATCTCATCATCAATCTTCTCGGCATAGAAACGGGCACGGCTGTGAGCCAGTGCAAAGACATCCCCCGAGAGCGGCTGATCCCAGTTGCACAACTCAATACGGGTGGCACAGACCTGGTTGAACAGTTCGGAGCGCACCGCAGAGAGCAGCATTCCCTTCTCGTGCCTGCCCCTGGGACGATACTCCCCTCGGAACATCTGCATCCCCTTCTCCACATTTCCGCCGCCGCGACCAAAGCGCTGTTCACCAAAATAGTTGGGCACACCACGCTCGGCAATCTGCTGCAGCCGTTGTTCAATCTGTTCGCGCTCCCCCTCCAGCTCACGCAGCAGTAGCTGGAAGCGGTTCCCCTTCAGTGCACCACGACGAATCTTGCGGTGATGAGGCGCTACCTGCAGCACCCGAATCGACTGTCCGGCCTCGGCCAGCGACTCCAATTGCTGCCACTCCGGCTCCTCCTTGCCCCCCATATCGACCGAAAACCATTGACGGGTCACTGCATAGCGATCCTTCAACCCCGCCATGCCGACATCGCGCTTCTTCACCCCAACCAGTTTGGCAATCTGCGAGGCGATCCAGTCACTGTTGATATCCCGCTTCTCGATCTCCACCATCCGGTGCTGCCCCTCTTCGGAGGGCTCAAAGCCGAGATCCTCGAATACCTGAAAATCTTCCGGACAGCTGCGCACACGGGCAGCGGCCACCGGCTCACCATGAAGATAGGGGAGGTTATCGAGCGCCATCAGCAATCCAGCAGCAGGGCCACCGCATACACGGCAATCCCCCGCTTCTCTCCCTCAAACCCCAACCCTTCAGTGGTGGTGGCCTTGACGCTGACCTGATCCAGCTGCAGTTTGAGATCCTCTGCCAACACTTCACGCATCACCGGAATGTGGGGCACCATCTTCGGGGCCTGCGCCACAATGGTGAGATCAACATTACCCACCCGGTACCCCGCCTGCTGCAAACGCTGCGCCACCTCTCGCAGGAAGATGCGGCTGTCCATATCCTTGTACTGTGCATCCTGATCGGAGAAGAGCTGGCCGATATCCCCCAGCGCGGCCGCACCGAGCAGCGCATCACACAGGGCATGGATCGCCACATCGCCATCGGAGTGGGCCTTGAAGCCCTTGTCATGGGGGATACGCACCCCCCCCAGCATCAGGTGGTCACCCGCCTCAAAGGCGTGGACATCATAGCCATGACCGATACGCATCACCCTTCTCCCCGCTTTAGAATCTCTTCTGCCACCACCAGATCGCCAGGATGGGTCACCTTGAGATTGGTGACACTCCCCTCTACCAGCTGTGGCTGCAGCCCCAGCCGCTCGATCGCCTGTGCATCATCGGTAATGGCGACACCACTGACACGCACCTGCTCCAATGCATCAAGCAGTTTTCTCAGGCGGAACATCTGCGGGGTCAGTGCACGCCACAGTACCGAGCGATCCACCGTCTCCACAATCTCTGCTGCACTCCCTGCACGCTTCAGAGTATCGGCCACAGGTGCCGCAAGAATGCCCCCTACCGGATGGGAGGCCAGGGTTTCAACCAGTCGCTGCAGATCAGCTGCACCGAGGCAGGGGCGCGCAGCATCATGCACCAGCACCCAGGGGTCATCCTGTTGATGGTCTGCCAACCACTGCAGTGCATTGCGTACCGAGTCGGAACGCTCTGCCCCCCCCGCTACTCGGTGGATACGGCCGGGATCACTCCACTCCAACTCTGGCCACCAGGGATCATTGGCGGCCAACGCCACCACCACTCCACCAACCTCTGGATGGGCCAGCAGCCGTTCAATACTGTGTTGAATGACCGTCTTCCCGACCAGAGAGAGATACTGCTTGGGGCGATCCGCCTGCATGCGTGATCCAATCCCGGCTGCCGGTACGACACCCCAGATCACTGGATCACCTGCTCGCACTGACCACGCTGGTCCTGCCGGTGGCGTGGCGTGGCGCTATCTTCCGCCAGCGAGATAAAGATCTCTCCCGGCTTGACCATGCCCAGATCACTACGGGCACGCTCCTCCAGCGCCTCTCGGCCGCTCTTGAGATCAATCACCTCAGCACGCAGCTCACGGTTGCACGCCTCAATCTGCTGATTGAGTTCGATCTGTTTGACAATGGAATCTTCCAGATCGGAGACCCCGCTCTGAGTTCCCCACAGGTTGAACTGCAGAAGCAACAGCAGCAGCGAAAACCCGACAATCAGATACCAGGGGTTCACTGCTGCTACGGCTCTGTTCGATTACTTGTTCAGATGCGGCAGATTGTAGAAGGCCCCAAGACCGGCATAGACGGCATCACTACCCAGCTGCTCCTCGATACGGATCAGCTGGTTGTACTTGGCGATACGGTCGGAGCGTGACAGCGAACCGGTCTTGATCTGTCCGGCGCTGGTCGCCACGGCCAGATCGGCAATGGTGACATCCTCGGTCTCGCCCGAACGGTGTGAAACCACTGCGGTGTAGTTGGCATCCTTCGCCATCTGGATCGCCGCCAGGGTCTCGGTCAGGGTACCGATCTGGTTGACCTTGATCAGGATGGAGTTACCGATTGACTTCTCGATCCCCTCGGCCAGAATCTTGGTATTGGTCACAAAGAGGTCATCACCGACCAGCTGCACCTTGCTGCCGAGGCGCTCGGTCAGCTGCTTCCAGCCATCCCAGTCGCCCTCATCCAGCCCATCCTCGATGGTGAGGATCGGATACTGGTCGACCCAGCTCTCCAGCACGTCGATCATGCCGGTGGAATCCATTACCTTGCCCTCGGAGGCGAGGTTGTACTTACCATCCTTGTAGAATTCGGAGCTGGCCGCGTCGAGACCGATATACATATCGCCACCGGCCTTGAAGCCCGCCTTCTCAATCGCCTCCAGAATCACCTCGATCGCCGCCTCGTTGGAGGAGAGGTTGGGGGCAAAGCCACCCTCATCACCCACTGCGGTATTCATCCCCTGCCCCGCCAGCACGCTCTTCAGCGCATGGAACACCTCGGCACCGTAGCGTACCGCCTCGGTGACGGAACCGGCACCGACCGGCAGGATCATGAACTCCTGCAGATCGATACTGTTGTCGGCATGCTCACCACCATTGATGATGTTCATCATC
>CAYFOU010000006.1:0-33363 GCA_964344805.1 uncultured Piscirickettsiaceae bacterium
GAACGCGCCTATGACAATCCGAAGTTTGTCGAGGATCTGGTGCGTGATGTGGCCAATCGCCTCAACAATGACGACCGTATTGCCGCCTATATACTGGAGGCAGAGAACTTCGAATCGATCCACAACCACTCCGCCTACGCACTGATCGAGAAGATCAAGTAAACCCTGTTTTCTCTGCTATAACGCAGGCTGGCTCAATGCTGAGTCAGTATCCCCACGCCCAGGGAGTCGACCTCTACCGAATCCCCTGCACGGCAAAACACCCGGCACACTGCCCCTCTATACAGGGGGGCAACCGACAACCACCCATCACACAGACGCTATCCGCAGCATAGCAACCCACGCCGTTGAGACAGTCCCCTTTACACCATCCCTGCGCTATCAATGATAAGCTTACCGTATTGATTCTTAAAACAATGCGCACTACTGATGATCCATTACACCGTCTCCATTGCCAACGCTCACGCCCACCATTTCGAGGTGGCCTGCACCATCACCCAGCCCGCCCCCAGGGGACAACTGCTCTCCCTCCCGGCATGGATTCCCGGCAGCTACATGATTCGCGATTTTGCCCGCAATATCCTCTGGCTGCAGGCCCAATCCAACGGACAACCGGTTGCGGTGGAGAAACTCGACAAGCAGCAGTGGCTCTGTGCCCCCTGTGATGGCCCACTCACCATCACCTATCGCATCTATGCCTGGGACCTCTCGGTCCGTAGCGCCCACCTCGATCAGACCCACGGCTTCTTCAACGGCACCAGCCTGTTCGTCTCAATAGAGGGACAGACCGAGGTTCCCCACTGGGTCACACTGAAAAAACCGGAGGGACTGGCATGGAGTGTTGCCACCACCATGCCCCCGCTGGAGGTCGACATGGATGGCTGGGGGCGCTACCAGTGCGATGACTACGACGCCCTGATCGACTATCCGGTGGAGATGGGGGTCTTCGACTGGTTCAACTTCGATGTTTGTGGGGTACCCCACGCCATCGTTCTGACCGGCTCCCACAATGCCGATGGAGCACGCATCGCCCACGATCTGGCTCGCATCTGTGAACATCACAGCCGCTTCTTCGGTGAAGAGAACCCTCCAGTTGATGAATATCTCTTCCTTACCATGGTGGTTGGAGATGGCTACGGTGGACTGGAGCACCGTGACTCCTGTGCCCTGATCTGCAGCCGGGACGACCTGCCACGCAAGGGGGAGGAGGAGGTCAGCGAAGGGTATCGCAAATTCCTCGGCCTCTGCAGCCATGAGTACTTTCACCTCTGGAACATCAAGCGCATCAAACCGGCCGCCTTCACCCCCTATCAACTCGATGCCGAGACCTACACCCGCCAGCTCTGGGCCTACGAGGGGATCACCTCCTATTTCGATGATCTGGCATTGGTACAGTGCGGGCTGATCTCACGCCAAAGCTATCTGGAGTTGCAAGGGCAAACCTTGACCCGACTGCAGCGTAACCGGGGACAGGCGCTGCAATCGGTGACTGAATCAAGTCTTGACGCCTGGACCAAATTCTACAAGCAGGATGAGAACGCCAACAACGCCATCGTCAGTTACTACACCAAGGGAGCGGTCATTGCCTTGATGATCGACCTCTATATCCGTCAGCAGAGCGGACATACCCGCTCACTGCAACAGGTGATGCAGCAGCTTTGGCAGTACTTTGGCAAACCCGGCATCGGTACCGAAGAGGCGTCGATCGAGTGGCTCTGCCATCAGGCCGCCGGTGGAGAGATCCCTCTGCTGGAGTCAATGCTCTACTCTACCGAACCACTGGAGGTGGCTCCGCTGCTGAAGGCATTCGGTATCCAGTGGCAGCTGCGCCCCACCCTCTCCGGTAGCGATCAGGGAGGGACCAGCGCCAGCAGCATTCCCCAAAGCTGGCTCGGCGCCCACTTCAAGACCGTACCACACGGGCTGGAGGTGACACGGATCACCGATGAGGGCCCGGCACAACAGGCAGGCATCTCGGCAGGCGATCGCATTATTGCTCTTGATCAATTACAGGTCAGTGAGGAGACGTTAAAAAATGCACTCTACCAGCGCCCACCGGGGAGTTCACTTCGAGTCCACCTCTTCCGCCGGGACGAGCTGATGGAGCTCGAAGTCACCCTGCAGGCGGCTCCGACCGATACCGTGGTACTACAGGCGATGGAGGCGCCTACTGCGGAGCAGACTCATGCCCAGCAGCAGTGGCTGGGGGTCAACCGATCAACTGGTGAAATGAAAACACATGATACTGAACATTGAACAGCCCTCTGACGCCCCCCCTCCGTTTGCACTGTTTCAGCTTGGCTTTCGCCCCTTCTTCCTCGGTGCCACGGTATACAGCGTAGTCGCCATTCTGTTGTGGGCACTCGCCTACAATCTGCAGTGGATGCCTGCAGCCATCCAGCAGTGGGGCAACCCATTCTGGTGGCACGGACACGAAATGGTCTTTGGCTATGGGATGGCGGTCGTCGCCGGCTTCCTGCTGACCGCCACGATGAACTGGACCGGGGTACAGACGATACGCTTTACCCCGCTGAAGCTGCTGTTCGGCAGCTGGCTACTGGCCCGTCTGCTACCCTGGGTACCGGGGGTCACTCTGGAGCTGGTCGCACTGTTTGAGCTGCTCTTCCTGCTGGGGCTGACCATCGCCGTCACCCACCCCCTCTACAAGGCACGGCAATGGGACCAGATCCGCATCTTCACCTCCAAACTCGCTCTGGTCTTTGTCTGTAATCTCACCTTTTATGCAGGCCTGCTGGGTTATCTGGAGGGGGGGGAACGGATCGGTCTCTATGGAACCACCTACCTGATTCTGGCACTGATCCTGACGCTGGGACGCCGGGTCTTCCCCTTCTTTATCCAAAACGGCATCAATGCCGACGGGCGTAGCGAAAAGCTGGAACTGAAGAACTCCAAGGTACTCGACCTCTCCAGCCTGGTGCTGTTCCTGCTGCTGGCACTGGTCGACCTCTTCGCTCCACAACATGGCACGGTAGGTCTGCTGGCAATGGCACTGGTGGTAATCCATCTGCTACGCTTCAACAACTGGTACACCCCGCTGATCTGGGAGAAGCCGCTGCTCTGGGTATTGATGGTAGGGTATGGCTGGATGATTCTCGGATTCCTGCTGAAGGCGCTCTCTACGGTGGGGCTGGTCTCCCCCTTCCTCGCCCTTCACGCCCTCACCTTCGGCGCCATCGGTATCGTTACCATCGGAATGATGGCCCGAGTGACACTGGGTCACACCGGACGCAACGTATTTGCCCCACCCGAAGGGCTCAATCTGATCTTCGGCCTGCTAACGGTCGGTGCCGTGGTCCGGGTGATTCTGCCACTGCTATTACCGGACCATAACCTCTCACTGATGCTGTTCTCCCAGCTGTTGTGGGCCGCTGCCTTCACCCTCTTTCTTGTGCGCTACGCGATGATGCTGATCCGTCCTCGTGTGGATGGCCGTCCCGGTTAGTACTCCGACAACATGATAATTACGGATACAGCAGTTCAGAATCCAGTCAGATGCGAAGCGGACGACTGCGGGACTGGCCGTAGCCAATTCAAAGGAGGACAATGAAGTAGATGGCTGGGTTCTGGACTGCCCGAAGGGAGCTACCCACAGCACCCAATACAGCGTTACCGGCCTTTGGCCGTTCGGGGCGGATACAACCACTTGATATAGAATGGCTATACCTGCATGGTTGTGCCTTGTCTTGGTCACTGTGGGTAAGCTCTGTATCCGCAATTATCATGTTGTCGGAGTACTAGCCCAAAATCCCCCTCTCTTCCCGGTTGATTGCGAGATTTTATCTCGCAATCAACCAATTGCATCCCGATAAAAACTACTACAACGGGTAAATACCGATAAGTCAACCCGGTTATTGCACCAGATTCTTATAATAAAACCAGATATTTATTAAACTTTGCATATAACTATTTTTCTATCTACAATCGCTGATATTAGGGATTCACGTTTAACCGTTTGACTTGCATCAAACGGCTGTTACAAAGGAGCAACAATTATCATGAATTGGCTTAACCAGATGAAAATCCAGTCCAAGCTGCTTACTGGATTTGGCACGGTGACCTTGTTGATCCTGATTAACGGCGTAATGAGCCACAGTGGCCTCAATCAGGTCAATGACGCCTCAAAAGAGGCCGCCGAGTCGGTACCGCTGGTGGGCGCGGCCAACAGCATGGGGATCGCCATCCGTGGTGAGATGCAGATGATCATGGAGTACATGAAGGCCTCCGATGAGGCTACGCTGGGCGAGCTGCAGAACCAGGTCAACTACGCAGACAACATCTTCAACCGCTTCTCACAGGGCATTCTCAACGGCCTGGAAGAGGAGGGTGCCCACATCATCGCCAGTGACGACCCTGAACTGCGCAAGGAGATCGAGCAGAGCATGGCCCTCTACAGAGGTGCCTTCAAGCCCCGCGTACAGGCGGTCTACGACAAGCGCCTGGAGATCCTGCAGAGCATCGCCAAACGCAATATCGCCAAGGTAACCATGGAGGTGGGGGTTACCCAGATTACCCAGATGTCACAGAAGCTGGAGGCAGGCTTCACTCAGGTGATCAAGAAGCGTATCGCCGATGGAGCCGGCGCCGAAGAGATTCTGAAGAAGGAGAACGGCTGGGCCAGCATCTCCCTGCAGACCGCCATCGCCATCGCCGCCAGCCGCATTGCGGTGGAGAAGTACATTCAGGCCGACCTCGACAAGCTGGATGAGCTGGAGAAGAAATACAAGCAGAGCCTGAAAGATGTAGACGTGCTGATCAAGGCGCTGCAAGAGGGTGGCACCATCGGTGGACGCGAGATCATTGCAGTCGATAACCCCGAGATGCAGCAGACCATCACCTCGCTGAAGTTGACGCACGAGCAGATCTTCCAGATGGGCAACACCATCCTGATGCAGATTCACAAGCGTGGCCTGGAGCTGGAGAGAGAGATCGAGGGGCTGAACCATGCCGCCAAGGGGGCCGGTGGACAGATCATTCTCCACACCTCAAAGGCGATTGAACGCGCCAATGCCAACATGAACAGCGCCCAGAATCAGGCCGAAGATACCGCCAGTGAGATCCAGACCATGGGTACACTGGTGGTACTGCTGATTCTGGCCATGGCGATGGTGATCAGCATCCTGATCTCCAAGTCGATCACCGCTCCAGTGAAGACCATGTCCAAACTGTTCCAGGATCTGAAAGAGAGCGGTGACTTCTCACTGCGTTCCAACTTCACCACTCCCGGCAACGAGATTGGACAGATGGGCAGTGCCGTCAACGGGCTGCTGGAGAATTTGCAGTCGGCGATTGACGAGAGCAACCGTGTAGTCGGTGACGTGGCCCGAGGTGTCTTCAATACCCGCATCCAGTCGGAGTTTGTGGGCGATCTCACTACCCTGAAGCAAGGGGTCAACCACTCCGCCGAGAGTGTGGAGCGCACCATGAACGGCCTCAGCGAGGTGATGAACGCCATCACCAACGGCAACTTCTCCTACCGCCTGGAGGGGGTTGATATGGAGGAGAGCTTCCGCCGGTTGCTGATTACCACCATGGAGACCATGGAGTCCGCCATCAATGAGATTAACCATGCAATGGCCGCCGCCTCCGGGGGGGACTTCACCCAGCGCGTGAAATCTCAACTGAGTGGAGATATGGCCGATCTGAAAAACGGTGTCAATGAGTCACTGCAGAACATTCAGGAGGCACTGGACGAGGCCAGCACCGTAGCCGATGCAATCGCCTCCGGTGACCTCTCACAGCGCGTCAATGGCCGCTACCGTGGTCGTTTGGGTGAACTGAAGGATGCACTCAACCAGTCCACCGAACAGCTGCAGCAGATCGTTTCACAGGTGAACCATAGCGCCGAGCGTGTCGCCAACGGTGCGCAAGAGGTGAATGTCAGCAGTGACCAGCTGGCACAACGTACCTCTCAGCAGGCCGCCAGCCTGGAAGAGACCGCCGCCAGCATGGAGGAGATGACTGCAACGGTACAGCTCAACGCCGAGAATGCCGGACACGCCAACACCCTCTCCGAGAATGCACACCATGAGGCGACCGAAGGGACGATCGTGGTCGATCAGGCGGTCGACGCAGTGGCCCGAATCAAGGAGTCCAGTGACAAGATTACCGACATCATCTCCCTGATCGACGGTATCGCCTTCCAGACCAATCTACTGGCCCTGAATGCTGCAGTAGAGGCTGCCCGTGCCGGTGAGCAGGGACGCGGCTTTGCGGTGGTGGCGGGCGAGGTACGCACGCTGGCACAGCGCTCCGCCGATGCCGCCAAGGAGATCTCTTCCCTGATCGAGGAGAGCTCACAGCGCGTGGAGGAGGGTGCAGAGCTGGTAGGCAACACTGGTGAGGCGCTCGACAAGATCCAGACTGCAGTGCAGAAGGTGAACAATATCGTCAAGGAGATCAGTACCTCCAGCAACGAGCAGAGCCTCAGCATCGGGCAGGTCAATAATGCCATCACTGAACTGGAAGGGGTCAACCAGCAGAACAGCGCGATGGTGGAAGAGAGTGCCGCCTCCAGTGAACAGTTGGACCGTCAAGGCAAGAAGCTGATTGAGCTGATGGGCTTCTTCAACCAAGCCAACGGCAGTGGGGCAGCAATCGCTGCTCCAGCGGCTGATCCTGTTGTCAAAGAGACCACCACGGAGAGCGGATTCGAAGGCCGTTTCAACGATGGCTATGAGGATATGTAATCGGCACGATAACGTTCTCTACTCAGAAATGTTGGTAGCCCCGGTTTCCGGGGTGCCATCCCCCTTCCCAGCGAAGCCCCTCACCGGCTTCGATCTTGCCGACCACACCACTCTCTACCCCGATTTCACTCAAGCCATGATGCACCTCATCCCACTCTGCTGGGGGCAGAGTGAAACAGAGCTGGTAGTCATCCCCGGCCGTTAACGCCAAGTCCAGCTGCTCTGCTTGCGGCAATTCAGCCAATGCCGGATGAATTGGAATCGTCGGCAGATCAAGCCAGCCCCCCACCCCGCTACGCTGCAGAATATGGCCCAGATCAGCCAGCAATCCATCCGAAAGGTCGATCATTGAGGTCGCCCTGCCCCGCAATAGCAGCCCTGCTGCCAACTGTGGCTGTGGTCGCTCCAGATAGTGGCGAATCTGCTCCGCCTCCTGCCCCTTCAGCAATCGCTGCAGCACATGGCCTGCAGCACCCAGTGCACCGGTCACGGCAATCAGATCACCAGGTCGGGCACCGGATCGGCTGACCGCCTCCCCCTTGGGCACCACACCATGAATCTGCAGGGTAAGGGTCAAGGGTCCACGGGTGGTATCCCCCCCCACCAGATCGACCCGATGCTGTCGAGCCAGATCAAACAGTCCCTGCGAGAACGGCTGCAGCCATACCGGATCACTCTCCGGCAGCGTCAATGCCAGTGTCGCCCAGCGCGGCTCCGCCCCCATTGCCGCCAGATCACTGAGATTGACCGCCAGCAGCTTGTGGCCCAGCGCCGCAGGATCCACATCGGGAAAAAAATGGACGCCTTCCACCATGGTATCGATAGAGACCACCAACTGCTCATCGTCGGCAAGCTCCAGCAGCGCGGCATCATCACCGATACCGAGCCGGGTTTCAGAATGGAAGGGGGGATGGCCGGAGAAGTAGTCCCGAATCAGGGAAAATTCAGTTCCGGCCTTTCTGCTGCTTCTGTTTGTCCTTCTGCTTGTCATGAGCAGCAAACTCAACCGTACGCACCTCTCGCGCTACCTTGTCGAGGGCTGCGTTGATGAATTGATGGCTCTTGGCCGAGCCGAAGGTCTTGGAGAGGTTGATATATTCATTGAGCACCACACGGTACGGCACCTCCGGCATATAGAGCAGCTCATAGCCACCGAGCCGCAACAGCGCCTTCTCTACCGGATCAACCTGCTCGATATCACGACTCAGATGGGGGGAGAGGGTCTGGTCGACTGCAACCACCTCATCAATCAGACCGGCAACAATCTTCTCGAAGAGAGTACCATCGGCCTTCTCCAGAATCCCCTCCTCATGGAACTGGTCGATGATCTCGGACGCCGGTTGCATCGAGATCGACCATTGATACATCGCCTGCACCGCAGCACGACGCGACTTGGACCGCTCCTTGGACACTTACAAGGTTCCTCTAAAAATAGTGATTTTCATGCAAGAGCAAGGAAGTACCGCACGGAAAACCGGTGTGTACTGCAGTACATGAGGGTTCGAGTACGGAACTGACACGGCAATTGCGTGAAAAGTGCATCTTTTAGAGGGGCCTTAGAGCTGCTTCAGCAGATTGACCATCTCGATCGCTGACATCGCCGCCTCGGCACCCTTGTTGCCTGCCTTGGTACCGGAACGCTCAATCGCCTGCTCAATGGTATCGACCGTCAACAGACCGAAGGTGACCGGAACGCTGCTCTCCAGCGAGACCTGTGCCAACCCCTTGGTCGCCTCACCGGCGACGAAATCAAAGTGTGGAGTGCCGCCACGGATCACTGCACCGATGGCGATGATCGCATCGTAATCCCCATCCACCATACGCTGTGCCGCAATGGGCATCTCAAAGGCACCCGGTACACGCACTACGTGGATATCCTCTGCCTTGGCACCGTGACGTACCAGTGCATCGATCGCCCCCTCCAGCAGGCTCTCAACGACGAAGCTGTTGAAACGGGCGACAACAATACCAAAACGCCCTCCCTCTACATTCAGGTTGGCCTCGGTTACTTTTACATCGTTGATCATGGTTCTCTATCCTCAGTAATTTTTTAGCGTAATCGGCTCAGTATACAGAGCCACTCCTAGTAAGCAACGGTCTCCGTAACCTCCAGCCCGAAACCGGAGAGGGCATGCATCTTTCTCGGGGTACCCAGCACCCGCATCTTGCGCACGCCAAGATCTGTCAGGATCTGTGCCCCGACACCAAAATCACGCAGCTCGCCATCCCCATCCCCTTTTGATCTCTTCTTCTGCTCACCCTTGTTGTGGTTGCGAATACGCTCGATCAGATCACGACTGTCCTCCTCCTTGCGCAGCAGCAGTAGCACCGCATTCTCTTCATCCTCAATACGACGCATATCGCGCTGCAAGGTATGACCGCACCCTTCACCCTCTGCACCAAACAGGTCGCACAGCGTATCCAGCATATGCACGCGCACCAGAACCGGCTGCTCAGGATCAATGCTTCCCTTGATCAGCGCCAGATGGACTTCACCATCGATCGCCTCGCGATAGGCCTTGACGTGGAAGTGACCATACTGGGTATCGAGATCACTCTCCGCCTCGAACTCAACCGTCTTCTCGTTGCGAATACGGTGTTCGATCAGATCGGCCACCGTGCCCAGCTTCAGGCCATGCTCCTCGGCAAATACCTCCAGATCGGGACGGCGCGCCATGGTGCCATCCTCATTGAGGATCTCGACAATCACCGATGCGGGCTCATACCCGGCCAGACGGGCCAGATCACACCCCGCCTCGGTATGACCGGCACGGGTCAGTACCCCACCCGGCTGTGCCATCAGCGGGAAGATATGGCCCGGCATCACGATATCCTCCGGGGTTGCATCCGCTGCCGTTGCCGCCTTGACGGTTACCGCACGGTCCGCCGCAGAGATCCCTGTAGTAACCCCCTCGGAGGCCTCGATCGATACGGTGAAGTTGGTACCGTGCAGATCGCTGTTACCGCTCACCATCAGCGGCAGATTGAGCTGCTCGCAACGGTCGCGGGTCAGCGTCAGACAGATCAGCCCACGCCCATAGCGCGCCATAAAGTTGATGTCATCGGCCGTCACCTTGTCAGCCGCCATGATCAGATCTCCTTCGTTCTCACGATCCTCATCATCCATCAACACCACCATCTTTCCCTGGCGGATATCCTCAATAATCTCTTCCGGGCTATTCAGTTCCATTACTCTATTCCTTCACCCATGAGCAGACCTCATGGTGTGTGTATCTATCCATTCGGCTCAGCGGCCAAGAAAACCATGTTCTGCCAGGAACTCCATGCTGACCCCCTGGGTATCGGGCTCTGCGGCGCGATCACCGAGCATCATCCGTTCCAGATAGCGGGCGATCAGATCCACCTCCAGATTGACCTGGGTACCGACCACAAAGCCATCCATTGTGGTCTCCTGCAGGGTGTGGGGGACAATATTGAGATCAAACAGCGCACCATTGACCCCATTCACCGTGAGACTGATGCCATTGACGGTGATCGACCCCTTCTCGGCAATATAGCGGGCCAACTCGTCCGGCGCCTTGATCCGGAATTTGACCGAACGACCATCATCGGAGCGGCTGGTGACCTCACCAACCCCATCAACATGACCACTGACCAGATGCCCACCGAGACGGGTGGTCGGGGTCAGCGCCTTCTCCAGATTGACCGCAGAGCCCGCCTTGAGCTGGGCAAATGCGGTACGGGAGAGGGTCTCCCCCGAGACATCCGCGACAAAGCCATTACCGGGCAGCTCCACCGCCGTCAGGCAGACACCATTGACAGCAATACTGTCCCCAAGCTGCACATCACCGAGATCGAGCTTGCCGGTCTCGACGATAAAGCGGGCATCACTCCCCTTCGGTTCGATGCGGCTGATGGTGCCAATGGCTTCAATGATTCCTGTAAACATGGGCGCGGATAGTACCACACCACACCCCTACTCGATACGGAAGCTCTCCACCATACGGGTCAGCTGCCGGGAGTTCTGCTCCATATTCTGGGTCGAGGCGGCCGACTCCTCCGCCAGTGCTGCATTCTGCTGGTTGACCTGTTCCAGGTTGGAGATCGCCCGGTTCACCTCACCCACATCACGCTGCTGTCCATGGCCCACCTCGGTGATCTTGGCCACCAGTGCATTGAGCTGCCCGATCGCCTGATGGATCTGCTGCAGCGATTCACCGGAGCGGTTGACCTGCTGGCTGCCACTCTCGACACGCCCAACACTCTCCTCGATCAGCCCCTTGATCTCACTCGCCGCCTCAGAGGAGCGATGGGCCAGATTGCGCACCTCACCCGCCACCACCGCAAAGCCCTTGCCCTGATCCCCGGCACGCGCCGCCTCCACCGCCGCATTCAGCGCCAGCAGATTGGTCTGGAAGGCAATGGAATCAATCACCCCGATAATATCGGCAATGCGACTGCTCGATTCACGAATCCCCTCCATCGCCTCTACCGCATGTTTGACCACCTCATCCCCTTCACTGGCAAGCTGGCTCGCCTGCTGCGACAGGGTATTGGCCTCATCCAGGTGCTGCTGACTGGTGGCGATACTACGGGTCATCGCCTCCATATTGCGAGTCGCCTCGGTCAGCGCCTGTGACTGCTGGGTGGTGCGCTCCGACAGCGATGAGGTCCCCTGCACAATATCGTTGGAGCCGTGCTGCACCTCTGCGGCCACCTCACGCACCTGCCGCACCATATCGTGGAGGTTATCGACGGTATCATTGATCGAGCGCTTCAGGGTGAGGAAGTCTCCCTGGTACTCCCCCCGCATCCGTTGGGTCAGATCCCCCTTGGCCACCTGCGGCAGCACCGCCTCTACCTCCTGCAGTGGGGCCTGCAACGCATCCAGCATATGGTTGATGCCATTCCCCAGATTACGCAAATAGCCCTCGTAACTGGTGGTATCGAGACGACGCTGGATATCCCCC
Organism: uncultured Piscirickettsiaceae bacterium; assembly: GCA_964344805.1. GTDB lineage: Bacteria > Pseudomonadota > Gammaproteobacteria > Thiopontia. The sequence continues at coordinate 11,639 of CAYFOU010000006.1, forward strand.
TCTACTGCACCATCGATCAGCCCCTGAATATCGTTCTGGATATTGTGCATCTCGGTCTTGTCATGCCATTCGGCAATGGTGCCAAGACGTTCATCCGCCTCATTGAAGACCGGGATGAAGATCTGCTTGAAGATGCGCCCCACCAGTTTCACCTCGGAGTGGTATCCGGTGCGATCCATATTGTCGATGATGCGCTGGATCGCAGCCGGATCACGATGAAATTCATGGATATTTCCCCCCACCAGCTCACTGGCGACAAAGTCGGGCAGCACCTTCTGAATCAGATGTTCACGCTCCTCAAAGAAGCCCTGTACCGCCTTGTTGAGGTAGATGATCTCTCCATCAGGACCAGCCAGCATCACATTACTGGTGACATTATCGAGCGCCACCTTGAGTCGCAGCGCCTCATTCTTCTCCTCCACAATCTTGCCGAAGAGGTTCTCCTGCATATGGGCCAGCGCCTTGATCAGATCCAGCGCCTCATTGTCACGCCCGGTCTCGCAATCAATCTTCTCGGAAAAGTCCCCGCTGGCAATACGTCGTGCCGCCGCTACCGCCACCCGCAATGGCCTGGTGATATCACGGGAGATAAAGAGGGAGATGGAGACCGCAATCACCATACCAATCACAAACAGGATCGCCACATTAAAGAAGATGCGTGGCCCTACCGCCTGCAGTGAATCGACCCGGAATACCGCCTGTACCACACCCCCGTTCTCCACCCCCTGCAGCGGTACCACCATATAGAGGCGATAGGGGTCATAACTCCAGAAGCTCTGCTCCCCCTCCCCATCAAGCTGCCCAAAAGGATCGAGATCAACCCCCTCCTCTCCACTGCGCTGGAACTGGTGAGCAATCTCGCGCGGAGGCTGCTCTGCCGAGAATGGCGTTGCAGCCCGCTTCTGGCTCATCCCCTTCATCTCCAGCCAGAGCAGATCGGGATTGACCTCATAGAGCGCCTGCGCATCCTTGGAGCGCAACTTCATCAGATTGGCCCCGTTGACCGAGCGGCTCGCCAAGCCGATCACCGGCTCCAGCGAGATACGCGCCTTCTCGTAGAGATGGCCCTGCTCACTGTCGACCCCACGGCTATATTGGCTCACCGCCATGATGATCAGTGCAATGGCACTGGGGAGAACGGCTACCAGCAGAATGGAGCCACGAATCGATCTGGGTAAAAGTCTATTGAGAAACATCAGAATCCCCCCACCAGAACACCTCTCCCCCCACAGAGAGGCTATCGGTCAGATTATCAGAGTCCGCAAGCTACTGCTGTACGGTGCCACACTGCCCATTCATGCAGAAGGCCTCATAACCGGTATGGCAGACGATACAGGTCTCCTCGGAGAGCTGCGGCATCGCACCGGTCAGGTTGCCACCATCCTCACCATAGGTGCGGTAGACCGGCATCCCGTTGCTGTAGCCGGTAAACATGATCGCCTTCAGGTCGATCAGATGCAGCGCCATCTGCGGACCATCGGTAAAACCACCAGAACGCTGATGGTAGGTCTGCTCAGAACCGGGTTTGACCAGCACATTGACCTTGCCGGGACCGCCCTCACGCAGGGCGCAGTAGGTAGCCACCGTCTCCTGATAGATCGGGGGCAGGGCAGAGACATCGGCCTCACAACCGGGCAGCGCACCGATACGGGTCAATGCCGTATCCATCGACTTCCACTGTTGCCAATCGGCAGGAAAATCAAACGCCATGGCGGCACTGGAGAGAAGAGAAAGAGAAATAGAGAGCAGGGTAGTGACTGTTTTTTTCATTATGGTTAACCTCTTGTTGATAAACAGAAAGAAGGTTGATACCCCATCAAAATGGTATGAGGTACTCGCCCGAGTATACCGACTGGTATATCCGCTCATGCCCCTACTCCCCTGACCAATTGATCTAGGTCAAATTGATCGATTCCGGCAACATCTTGTTGACCGCTGCACGCAACGCCTCATGGTCAATCGGCTTGCGCAGCAACAGAAACGGCTTGCCAATCTGCTCATCGATATGCTCATCCTTGTAGTCACTGTAGGCGGTAAAGAAGATAATCGGCAGCTGTGGATGCCTCTCTCGCAGGGTGCGAGCGGTCTCCAGCCCATCGATTCCCGGAGGCATGCGCATATCGAGCAGCGCCAGATCAAACGGCTCTTCCGCCGCCTCTTGCTCTGCATAGACCCGTAACGCCTCCAGCCCCTGCGTCACCAACACCGCTTCACAGGCACTATTGACCCCCTGTTCAACGGCATCCCCCCCCTCCAGCAGGGAGAACATCTCGTCCATCTCCTGGTCCGCCTCAATCTCCTCTGCACTGCGCGGCAGATTGAACACCTCACGATAGAAGTCGAGAATTCTGGGATCATCATCTGCAATCAATAGCCGGGGGGAACGTACCTGCTCTGACATTACTCCGGCTCCAGCTGTAACGGCAATTCAACGATCATGGTGGCACCACGATTCGCCCCCTCACTCTCGGCATAGAGCCTCCCCTGCAGGGAGCGTACAAAGTTGGCCGCAGAGTGGAGGCCATATCCACTTCCGTACTCCTTGTCGGTCTCACCAAAGGTGAAGATCGACTCCAGACGCTCCGCCTCAATACCACAGCCGTTGTCACTGATCCGCAGGACAAATCGATCCTCCTCAATGCACTCGGTAGAGATCACAATTTCCCCCTTGTGGCTGTATTCGGAACGGATACGCTCGCCGACCGCCTCCATGCTGTTCTTGATAAAGTTCATCACCATCTGGATCATCGGATTGCGCGGTAGAGCAACCTGTTTGATCTCGGGGTCAAGCTGCATGGTGATCTCAATCCCGAACTTCTCGATACGGTCCTGAATCAGGCTCAGCGTATCATCCAGCATCGAGCCAAAGCTGAAGCGGGTAATGTGGGTTTCCGGGCGCGCCGCCTTCTGCTGTAGCTGGATGATCTCACCGATATGGTGTACCCCCAGCTCCAGCTTGTCGAAGTACTGCAACATCTTCTCCTCACCCCGCAGTCCCTGAAGAATCTTGATCGCCGCCTGCAACACTTGCCGGTCCCTCTCCATCTGCGCCGGATACTGATCGCTCTTCTCCTCCAGCAGGGTCTCGATCTGCCCCATCGCCTTGCTCAGCCCCATCTCCAGCCGCTCAATCTGCGGCGGCAGCCGCCCCAGATGCATCAGCGAACCGTGCATCCCGGTGACGATATTACCGATATTGTGGAGGATGGAGGCACTCATCTCTGCAATGCCCGCCTGAAAGGCGGCATACTGCTGTGCCTGGTCACTCTTGATGCGGTCACTGATATCGATGGAGACCATCAGGGTCTCATGCTCCAGCTCATCGCTATGCGCCTCCACCAGCGGCACAAACTGCACCAGCACCGTATGGTGAAGCTCTCCCCGGTGGATCTCATGCTGAATACGCTCATCTGGATGGTCCTTCAGCGGCAACCGCAGCTCCTCTCCATAGCGCCCCACACTTTTCCCCTCCGGGCGTTCCCCAAACAGTTCATGAAAGGCGGGATTGACCGAGAGGACCTGATGGTTGTCATAGAGCATCATCGCCACCGGAAGCGCCTGGATCAGGTTGGTGATACGGCGATTCTCTGCCTGTAGCAGCTGGTTGGCCTCATACAGCTCCAGACTCTTCTGCTCCAGCAGCTGCTCCGCCTCCTTGCGCGCAGTGCGTTCCCGATTGAGGCGTCGCTCCAGCAGGGCAATCTTTTTCTCCAGCTCCTCCATCCAGATCTTCCTGTATACGACTCAGTGTTGGGTGATGATAAAACGCATATGGTTGCCCGCTCCTGCAGAAAGGTCCTCTTCCTCGACTGTCAGCTTCTCTCCAAAATGGACGCCACTCCCCTCAATCAACCCCTTGGCCAGTGCCGCAAAGGGGCGATTGGAGCGATACTCCATGACCAGATGATTCCCCTCCCGTTCGGTATGGAAGCGTGGCAGCTCGGCATCCGGATAGAGCTTCAGTACCTCTTTATGGATATGGTTATCAACACTCTCAAGAAAGTCGAGGGTCCCCTTTACCTCTTTGAAGAAGGCGGGGTAGAGCTGCGAGAAACGCCCCGCCAAATGGGTACCAAAGGTAGAGATCAGTTCATTGACCGGAATACCCGAGACCCTGGAGAGCTCCGATACCAGCTCTACCAGCTCCAGATGGTCATAGACCCCAACGCTGGTGTAGCTGCCACCCGACTCCAACTTGGAAGAGGCCGCTTCGATGATCTCATCCGCCACCTCGGGGGAGAACTTCTCCTCCACCATCTCGATAAACTCTGAAAATACGATCCCCTTCATCAACACCCTCCAATAATTGCAATAAATCAATTATCTACAATTATGATGGATTGTCCAATGTTGCCGTGATACGCAGATCATTACCGATTTGACGCAGATCGGCAATCTTCAATGAGATTTTCTCGGACATTCGGGAAAAAGGGAGGGTAAACAGCGGGCGAGCATCACTGCCCATCAAGATTGGGGCAGTGTAGATCACCACCTCATCCACCAGCCGCTGTGTGATCAATGCTCCCGTCAGGGTAGCGCCCGCCTCAACATGGAGTTCATTGATCTCCATCGCCGCCAGTCGCTCCATCAGGATCGGCAGATCAATCCCCTGCTCAGTAACCGGCAGCTGCACTACCAAGACCTGCGGGTACTGCAACCACCCCTGTGGCACCGTCACACCCTCTCCAACCACCATCACCAGCGGTCCCGGCAGGGTAAAGAGTTTGGCATCTACCGGGGTCTGTGCCCGACTATCAACCACAATTCGAGCGGGCTGTTTGTAGGGCTCATCCAGCTCACGCACATTGAGCGAGGGGTCATCGGCCAGCACGGTACCGACCCCGGTCAGAATCGCCGAGCTGCGGGCCCGCAGCCGCTGCACATCCCCTCGCGCCTGCGGCCCGGTGATCCACTGGCTCTCTCCGGAGGCCATCGCGGTACGTCCATCCAGGCTCTGCGCCATCTTCACCCGTACAAAGGGGCGCTTGCTGCGCATCCGCATCAGAAATCCGGGGTTCACCCGTTCGGTCCCCTCCGGCATCAGGCCGCTCGCCACCTCGATACCGGCCGCCTGCAGTTTGCGAATGCCGTTACCGGCCACTGCAGGGTTGGGGTCCTCCAGCGCAACCACCACCCGCGCCACCTGGGCGGCAATCAACGCATCACTGCAGGGGGGGGTCTTGCCGTAGTGGCTGCAGGGCTCCAGGGTGACATAGGCGGTGGCCCCGGCTGCCGCCTCACCGGCATTTTGCAGCGCATGGATCTCGGCATGAGGGCCACCCGCCTCAATGTGGTAGCCCTCACCAACCACCGCCCCATCCTTCACCAGCACACAGCCGACACGGGGGTTGGGGTTGGTGGTGAAAAGACCCTTGGCAGCAAGTTGATGGGCACGCGCCATCCAGCGATGATCTTCAGCAGAGAAGCGGGGCTGCTGACCGCCCTCCATCACTCCTCTCCCTGCTGGAAGGGGTCGCGATTCTCTCCATTCAACAGCTGGAGCTGCTGCTCATTGCGCCCCAGCCGGGTGTTCTGCTCCATCTGCTCCACCATCTCGCGGAAGGCGTTGACGTCCTGAAAGCTGCGATAGACCGAGGCGAAGCGGATATAGGCGACCTCATCGAGATTGCGCAGCTCATCCATCACCCACTCCCCCAGCTCACGGGAGGGGATCTCCCGTTCTCCGGTACCGTGGAGGCGGTGGCGGATACGCTCCACCGCCGCATCGACATGCTCGGTCTCCACCGGACGCTTCTCCAGTGCCCGCAACATCCCCCCACGCAGCCGCTCCTCATCAAAGGGCTGGCGGTTGCCATCACTCTTGATGATGCGGGGGATCACCAGATCGACCGCCTCGAAGGTGGTGAAGCGTTCACCACAGGCCTGACACTCGCGCCTGCGGCGTACCTGCTCCCCCTCTCCAACCAGACGGGAGTCTACAACGCGGGTATCTTCCGCCTTACAGAAGGGGCAGCGCACGGTGGCTTATTTGTAAACCGGGAACTGGGCGCAGAGCTCAACCACCTTGCCCTTGATCTCCTCAATCTTGTCGCTGTCCTCGACATTATCCATCACATCACACATCCAGCCCGCCAGCGTAGTGGACTCGGCCTCGCCAAAACCACGGGTGGTGATCGCCGGGGTACCGACACGGATACCGCTGGTGACAAACGGAGACTGCGGGTCATTCGGCACCGCATTCTTGTTGACGGTGATATTGGCCGCACCCAGCGCCGCATCGGCCGCCTTGCCGGTAATCCCCTTCTTGATCAGGTCGACCAGGAAGAGGTGGTTGTCGGTACCGCCAGAGACCACATCGTAACCGCGATCGAGGAATACCTTGGCCATTGCCTGTGCGTTGAGTTTGACCTGATGCTGATAGCTCTTGAACTCGGGATCGAGCGCCTCCTTGAAGGCGACCGCCTTTGCTGCAATTACATGCATCAGTGGACCGCCCTGGGTGCCGGGGAAGACCAGCGAGTTGAGCTTCTTCTCGATCTCCGGGTTGGATTTGGCCAGAATGATACCGCCACGGGGACCACGCAGGGTCTTGTGGGTGGTGGTGGTGGTCACATCCGCAATCTGTACCGGGCTGGGGTACTCACCCGCCGCAATCAGACCGGCAACGTGGGCCATATCGACAAACAGATAGGCCCCGACCTCATCGGCGATATCACGGAAACGCTGCCAGTCCACCTCACGCGAGTAGGCGGAGAAGCCCGCCACGATCATCTTCGGCTTGTGCTCACGCGCCAGACGCTCCACCTCTTCGTAATCGAGCATGCCGGTATCATTGTTGAGGCCATACTGCACCGCATTGTAGATCTTGCCGGAGAAGTTGGGCTTGGCGCCATGGGTGAGGTGACCACCGGCATCAAGACTCATCCCCAGTACGGTATCCCCAGGCAGGCAGAGCGCCTGATAGACCGCCGCGTTAGCCTGCGAGCCGGAGTGGGGCTGGACGTTGGCGTAGTCGGCACCAAACAGCTCCCTGGCACGCTCGATCGCCAGCTGCTCGGCGATATCAACATATTCGCAACCGCCATAGTAGCGCTTGCCGGGATACCCCTCGGCATACTTGTTGGTAAGCTGGGAACCCTGCGCCTCCATCACTCGAGGGCTGGTGTAGTTTTCCGAGGCGATCAGCTCAATGTGCTCCTCCTGTCGGCGCTCTTCGCTCTGAATGGCGCTCCACAGCGCGTCGTCATATCCGGCAATGGTCTGATCCTTTGAAAACATCGATGATCCCTCTGAAAATAGTGGTTAAAAATTACACTCCATTTTATCACACCCCACTCCCTCACAATCGCCTCCACCCAGTGTAACAATTCGTAACAATTGACACACCGCAGGTGCAGTTATATGGTGGGGTCGTAAGTAAAATAAAGTTATTCAGTAAAATGATTGAACTTTTTGTGGTTGCCCGTTTTGAACAGACAAAATCCCTTTTTTGGTAATAAAAATGACAAGCAAGCAAGCAAGCAAGCTTTCTACCCTCGGCCAAGGTAATCCCGAGAGAAACGCTCCCCTTTCTTGCCTCATTCCGTAGCGTCCCCAATCCACTCCAGCGCCATACCCCACTACGCTGTCACACCGCTGTAGCCACTCCCCAAGCGTGGGAAGTTTTGCCACAACCGCTGCACCGAAATACACTTTCTTACGTCCATGCACAGTCCATTGTGTTGCAACAACGGGCCATCATCTCCTCACCGCTTGATCAGCAGTAGGGCGAGATCGCATGGCAGAGCAGAACCTCCACCATTGGCGCATTCTCTCGATTGATGACAATCGGGATGTGCATCAGTTCTACCACCAGATTTTCGCTCAGGACCGTACCAGTCACGAGATTGAAGACAGCCTCCGCTCGCTGGAGCAGATCATTCCGGATGCACCCATCCCTCATCCCGTCAGTGCACTGCAACCTCGGCAATTCGAGATCGACTCTGCACTGAGTGGAGAACAGGGGCTGGAGATGTTTACTACCGCCCTGCAATCGGATACCCCCTATGCCGTCATTCTGCTGGATATGCGCATGCCGCCCGGCTGGAATGGTCTGGAGACTGCACAACATATCCGCAAGGCGGACCCGGCAGTACGCATCATTCTGATTACCGCCTACTCCGACTTCACCCTCAATGAGATCCGCCAGCAGATCGGAGTCGATTTTGATCTGGTGGCCAAACCGGCCGACCCGGACGAGCTCTACCAGCTGACCCTGCTCCACGCCAAAAAGTGGAGTGAATCAAAGGAGCTGGAGCAGGCCCGTATCACTCTACAGCAATCCAATGAGCAGATGGAGAGAAAGGTGGAGCAGCGCACACTGGCCCTGCAGAAGGCCAACCAGCGCACCACCCATCTGCTGGAGGCGCTGGTACAGGAGAAGAATCAGATCGAATTGATTCTGGAGTCGATGCGCGAGGGGATCATCGTGGTGGACCGTTTGGGGCAGATCCAGCAGATCAACCACAAGATTGAGCGACTCACCGGCAAAGAGGATCTCTCCATCAGCGGTCAGCCACTCAGCTCCCTGTTTGTGGATACCCATCCACTGAGGCCGAGCAGAGAGCTGAAACCACAGATCCTGCTCTCGGTACAACACAATCTGCAATCTCTGGTGGAGCAGCAGTCCCTGCTACGCACCTGGATCGACTCCGCCCTGATCTCGGCACTATTGATCGATATTCAGGGCACGATACTGATCAGCAGCCCGGCCATTGAGGGGCTCAGTGGCATCCATCCCAACCAGTTGTTGGGACAGTCGCTGGAATCTCTGTTTCCTGAAGCACACCGGGAGAACCACACCCAGCTGCTGCAGACCTTCATGCAGCACCCCTCCCCCGAAAGAATGGGGGGAGGGCGCCTCTTGCCACTACAGCACAGCGACGGCACCACCAGGCCGGTGGAGATCGGACTGATTCCACTCCATATCGATGGTGAACTGCTGGTGCTGGTGCTGATGCATGACCCACAGGAGCAGCAGCAGTGGGATCTGTTCCAGCTCACTCCGTTTGGTCGTCTTTTTGCAGATCACTATCTCAAGCCGGAAGAGGTGACTCTTGATTGGCAGCTACAGCATGAGGATGGCAGCACCATTCCAGTCAACGTTACCGGCGCCCCACTCTACGCAGAAATCAATGGGCGGCAGCGCTTCAATGGTGCAGTACTGGTACTTCATGATCTGCGCGAAATCCTCAACACCGAGAGTCGCAGGCAGCTGCGCAAGGCAAAAGAGGACTTCCTCGCCTCAATGAGCCATGAACTGCGTACCCCGCTGACCAACATCATCGGCAACAGTGAGATTCTGGCAGAGACCCCGCTTGATCCAGAGCAGCGCCTGCTGCTCGGCTCTGTTGAGGTCTCCAGCAACCGCCTGCTGTCACTGGTCAATGACATCCTCGACTACTCCAGGCTGGAGTCGGGACAGTTCAGTCTCAATGAGGTCCGTTATGACCTCAGCCAGCTGATCCACGATCTGGAATTGGCATTCTCCACCCAGGCCTCCGATGCAGGGCTGACCCTGAAGATCCAACACCAGTTCCGATCAGAGCACAAACTGTTTGGTGATTACCTCCGCATCACCCAGATTCTGAGTAATCTGCTGGGCAATGCAATCAAATTTACCAGGCAGGGCACCATTACCCTCTCCACCTCACTGAATGAGGCTCGGCAGCAGATCTGCTTCTCTGTAGAGGATGAGGGGATTGGCATGGGGCCCGAGACGCTCAGCCGCCTCTTCACCCCATTTGAGCAGGCCGATAACTCCATTTCGCGCCGCTTTGGGGGGACCGGTCTTGGCCTCTACATCTCCTCCAGCCTGGCCACGCTGATGGGGGGTAGCATCCAAGTAGAGAGTCATGAAGGAGAAGGCTCCCGATTTGAACTGCACCTCCCCTACCAGACCCTCCCTCAATCTGTCGAAAGAGAGGAGATTGCGGTTTCTCACTTCCAGGGACATGTACTGGTGGCAGAGGACACCCCGGAGATGCAGCTACTGATCCGAAAAATGCTGGAGAGCATGGGGCTGCAGGTCACCATAGCCCCTGATGGTCAGGAGGCGATGGAATTGGCACTGGGACACGGCTATGACCTGATCCTGATGGATATGCAGATGCCGGTGATGGATGGTATCGAGGCGACCCGGACCCTGCGTACCCTCAACTACAAGCATCCGATCGTGGCGCTGACCGCCAACGTGATGCAACACCACCGCGAAGCGTTTGAGCAGTCGGGCTGCAATGAGTTTCTCGGTAAGCCGATTGATCGCCCATCATTGATACGCACCCTGCAACGCTATCTGAAGCCCTCGGAAGATCCACACAAAGCCATTGATCTGGATGAAAATTTGATCTCTGAAGAGCTGAACGGGCTGTTTATCGAACGCACTACCGTACAGCGCAAGGAGCTGCTGATTGCGCTACTGGATCAGGACTGGCACCGGATCCGCACCATCGCCCACAATGTCAAGGGCAGCGGTACCACCTTCGGCCACCCCGAACTGACCGAAACCGGTAAACAGCTCTGCCTCACCATCGATCAGCAAAACTTTGAAGCCGCCCCCATTCTGGTGGAGCAGCTCAGCCAGCAGATGAATGCCGCCGTTACAATTGCTTAACCAACGCGAGGTATTGTAGACAAATTAACCCTATTGAATGTATGAGTTTTGGTTGAGATTAAGTTTTACTTAATTGTTTTTACTTGTGAATCCACATAGAGTGCCTAAACTTGTTTATTGAGGAGCGGAACCAGAATGTCAGGCACTAAGCATGTGTGACGCACAAGTAGTCTTTGGAAAACGTCTTAAACAGGCGAGGCAGCAGAGCGGGCTATCGCAAAAGCAGTTGGGATTGGAAATCGGGATCGATCAGGCGACAGCCAGCCCCCGCATTAACCAGTACGAGAACAACCGCCATCGCCCAGGAGATCAGACCGTGGCCAAACTGGCCGACGCGCTGCAGGTGCCCATTGCCTTTTTCTATGCCGAAGATGACGGTCTGGCCCAACTGATTCTCCTCTGCGTACAACTTGACAGACGGCAGCAACGGGTTCTTTCTCAATATATCGAGGAAAAATATGGAATCGACTGCTGTATTCCCATCATATAAATAGAAGAACGGGAGGAACCATGCAGGAGGAGCTGCAACTACCATCCAAAAGCGATGAGATCCAGAAGGTCTCAACCGCGCTGCACGCCATCAGCCACCCAACCCGACTGAAGATCCTCTGCTTTCTCGGTGATCGGGAGCATATTGTCACAGAGATCCTGGAACATGTCGGCAGTACCCAGAGCAATGTCTCACAACACATTGAGGTATTGCGCAAAACCGATATCCTGCAGTCGAGACGCATCCACAACCGCGTCTACTGCTCGGTAAAGACTACCGATCTGCTGCCCATTATCAGCAAGATTCGCGAGGTTTACTGCGAATTGGGACAAAGAAAAGAGCTGCAACCACAGTACTGAACCCCCTTCTCCAGCAGTAGATCAGGGGCGTTTCTGCCACTCCCCAAAGAAGAAGTTCTTCAACCAGTTCCCCAGCTCTCCCATCGCACCGGAGGGCTGGCTTGTCTCATCTGGCTGCGCCTGCTGTTGTACCACCTCCTCGGCAATACGATCCTGCTGCTCGGCCCGCTGCTTGCGATACGCCTTCCACCCCTGATCCGCTACCGAGGTGACTGGCACCGGCTCCTCTTCATCCGGATCCTCTTCGGCAACCGGGGAAGCTGCCTGTGGTACCGGGGCCACGGATGGTGCCGGTTGTGGCTGCACCGGAGGGGCTGCCGGCGGATGGGTGGTCTGATACTCCAGCAGCCGCAGCAGGCGCCGATTGTCCTCACGCAGATCATCCAGCTCCTCTCGCAGATCGTGGATCATCCCGCGCAAATCGGTCAATTCACGCGCCGTCACATAGGGGTCTCCCCCCGGTGAGGGGGCTACCGCAGCAGCGGGCACCTCCATCGGTTCTGCCAGCGTGGGGGAGTCATTGAAGTTGATCTCGTCAAAAACACGCAGCAGTTCGGAAGTCTCCACCCGCCGCTTGCCATCCTTGCCCACCATATAGGCAAGATCACCACGGCTGAACATCCGGTAGATACTGGAACGGCTCTTCCCGGTCAGTTCACAAACTTCTCTGATACTATGGAGCATCTTCTGCGGTCACATTTTCTCTACTTCAAACTCCATTGATGATACACCCTGGGACACCTATTGTCTGCCCCGCTGGGACGGTTTGAGCACTACCCGGCACGCACCACCTGTTGGCTATCAAAGTCTCGAATCTCACTCGGCTTTGCGACACCTCCTGTCTCACCAGACAGCACTCTATCCAGCTGATTTCCCAAATGATTACGCACCATCAACGCATCTCTTGCCGCAGGGTGTCCAGCCAGATTGGCACTGGTTGAGACCAGCGGAGAATCCACCGACTCACATAGCTGTACCACCGCTGGAAAGGTGGTGATTCTCACCGCAACCTTCTGGTGCAGGCCGGTAATCCACCGTGGGGCCCCATCTGCGGCCGCTACCAGCCAGGTGGTGGGGCGTGGCTGCGGGGTCGCCAGCCGCTTGCGATCCTTTGCACTACGCAACACCACCCACGGCTCCAGCTGCTCCACCGAAGAGGCAATCAGAATCACCCCCTTGGTCCAGCTACGCTGCTTGATCCCCAGCAGACGCTCAACCGCCTCTCCATTGAGGGGATCACACCCCACCCCGTAGACCGATTCAGTGGGATAGGCAAAGACCCCCCCCTCTTCAAACAGGCGGGAAAACTGGCGTAATTTCCAGTTGGAATAGGGACCTCGGCTCATCATTCAACCTTATGTAATATGATGTAATAGTGCTGATTTTATATCAGTGCTGCGATTAAGATCGATGAAAACATGGGGAGGAGAGACCTTTGTTTTCACGCACCATCACCGCCACTCTGTTTGTACTGCTGACATTGAGCAGCGCTCAAGCCACTCATCAACTGACCGCTCTGCAGTGGAACACCACCACTCCCTTGATCCTCTCTCTGCACTTCAATGAAGCCCCTCCCCTGCCCCATCTGCTGACACTGGAGAATCCACAGCGGCTGATTATCGATCTACCCGATACCACCCAACAGCTACCCGCACCAGCTGCCCCCTTCCCAGAAGAGGTGGAGGAGCTCTCGATAGGGGAGCATCAGGGCACCACCCGGCTGGTACTCAAACTTAGAGAGACACTTACTCCACAACTGGAACAACAGGGAAATGAACTCTATCTTTCATTAAACAGCCCCCAAAAGAGCAAAAAAACGGCCCATGAGCTGCTGAACCTCTCCCTCGAACAGACCTCCGTGGCACAGGTACTGCAACAGATCAGTCACCATGCCGGACAGAACCTGATCCTCAACGGGAAGATTGATGGCACCACCTCTCTGCAACTCCATCAGGTCCACTGGCGTGACGCCTTCAATCTGCTGATCCGGCAGCACCAGCTACAACTGCAGGAAGAGAACGGCATTCTGATCGTAACCCCACTCCCCTCAACCATACCTGCCGCCACAGAGCCATCCCCCCCTGCACTCCCCCCACTATTGACTGAGATGATTCCACTACACTACGCTGACGCCGCTGATCTGAAACAGACACTGGAGAGCAATCAGAAAAATCCACTCCTCTCCGAGCGAGGTGTACTGGGGGTTGATGAACGCACCAATACTCTGCTGGTGCAGGATGACGAGCCTCATCTCACCCGGATTCACTCGCTGATCAAGCAGCTCGACACCCCCTCCAAACAAGTGTTGATTGAATCGAGAATCATCATCGCTGCCGATGACTTCAGCCATGAATTGGGAGCCCGCCTCGGCATCACCCATCTGGAGGCAACCCAGCAGCAGTGGGGCTTCTCCCTCTCCGGCAACAGCGAGGCAGCCAACAGCGCTCTCTCCGGCACTACCCCCGGCCTCAGCAGCAACAATAACCGGCTCGCCGTCAATCTCCCGGTCACCTCGGCTGCTGGCAGCATCGGCCTTACCCTGGCCAAGCTCTCCAGCGGCAGCCTGATTGATCTGGAGCTGTCTGCCGCCCAGCTGGAGGGGAAAACCGAGATCATCGCCAATCCACGCCTCATCACCTCCAACGGCTATGAGGCCTCGATCCAGCAGGGGGTACAGATTCCCTACCGCTCCGACACACTGAGTGGGGGTACCGATGTGAGCTTCAAGGATGCGGTGATGGAGCTCAAGGTGACCCCACAGATCACCCCTGACCACCAGATCATCCTCACCCTGCAGGTAAAAAAGGATGCTGTCGGCTCCATACTCTGTAACAATTGCGAACCCAGCGTAGATACCCGGGAGGTGAAAACCCGGGTTATGATAGGCGACGGAGAGACGCTGGTGATCGGCGGCATCTACGAGGAGCGAAAAAGCGACAGCGAGAACAGGGTACCCGGCCTGGCCGATCTGCCGGTGATCGGCGCACTGTTCCGCAATAACAGCAAGACGCATGGCAAGGATGAGTTGCTGATCTTCATCACCCCATCGATTCTCCAGCCGCCTACGGCAACAACCAAGGTGACAGAGCGCATTGAGCAGAATCAGACAAAATATCTTTCTCGTCGGGTTGATGGGGGCAGGCAAATCCACCATTGGTAAACGGCTGGCGGATGCACTGGGCAAGACCTTTGTCGACAGTGACCATGAAATCGAGGCCCGTACCGGGGTATCCATCCCCACCATCTTCGATATTGAGGGGGAGACCGGCTTTCGCAACCGTGAAAGCACTGTGATTGACGAGCTGACCCAACAAAAGGATGTGGTACTGGCCACTGGCGGCGGCGCAATACTGCGCAAGGAGAACCGCTCCCACCTCTCCGCCCGCGGGCTGGTGGTCTACCTCAGCGCCACCGCAGAGCAGCTCTACAACCGCACCCGCCATGACCGCAACCGTCCGCTACTGCAGAATGATGATCCACTCGGCACCCTGCAGGCACTGCTGGACCAACGCGATCCACTCTACCGTGAGGTGGCCGATCTGGTGGTAGAGACCGATGAACGCTCGGTACAGCAGGCAATTCCCGAATTGATAGAGAAGATAGAGAGACTATGACAGAGACACTCCACGTCGATCTGGGTGACCGCAGTTACCCGATCCATATCGGTACCGATCTGCTGGGTGATCCGCAGTGGGTCACCTCCCATGTCCACGGCACTCAGGTGATGATCGTTACCAACGAGACCATCGCCCCGCTCTATCTGGAGCAGACCCGCAACGCCTTTACCGATTTCGAGGTACAAGAGGTGATTCTTCCCGATGGGGAGGAGTACAAGAACCTGGAGACCTGGAACCTCATCTTCGATGCCCTTCTCAGCAATCGCTTTGACCGCAAGTGCACGCTGGTCGCACTTGGTGGCGGGGTGATCGGTGATATCACCGGCTATGCCGCCGCCAGCTATCAGCGTGGCGTCAACTTTATCCAGATTCCCACCACCCTGCTGGCACAGGTCGACTCCTCGGTCGGGGGCAAGACCGGGATCAACCATCCACTGGGCAAGAACATGATCGGCGCCTTTCATCAGCCGCAGTGTGTACTGGCCGATACCAATACCCTCAACACCCTCGATGATCGCCAGCTCAGCGCCGGTATCGCCGAGGTGGTGAAGTATGGGCTGATCCGTGATATCGAATTCTTCGAGTGGCTGGAACAGAACATGAAGAAGCTGGTGCAGCGTGATCCGGCGGCACTCGCCTATGCGATCCAGCGCTCCTGCGAAAACAAGGCGGAGGTGGTCGCTGCCGACGAGCTGGAGGCGGGACAGCGCGCGCTACTCAACTCCGGCCACACCTTCGGTCACGCCATCGAGGCGGGGATGGGCTACGGTGCCTGGCTCCACGGAGAGGCGGTTGCCGCCGGGATGGTGATGGCGTGCGACCTCTCAATGCGCGAGGGGTGGATCGAGGCCGACGACACCACACGCCTGCAGAAGCTGCTGGAACAGGCCAACCTGCCGGTGGTCGGACCACCCGATCTGCAGCCGGAACGCTATCTGGAGATCATGTCAGTCGACAAGAAGGTGGAGGCGGGACAGATCCGGCTGGTGTTGCAGAAGGCGATCGGCAACGCCATCGTCAGCAACAACTTCTCCTCCGAGCGGCTGATGGAGACGCTACAGCAGTGTCGCAAGTGATGAAAACCATTAACAGGTTGTTGACATAGTTGAATAGCCTTCTGCATTTCAACGCTTCAACTTGCTGTAAAAGTTTTCATGCGGGCCTGCTGCAAGCAGTACCAACGCCTCTCCAGAAAACAGATATGCGAGAAGCCAGAGTTGGTTTACACAGTCAAACTTGTACACCTGTACCCCACTCAAATCTCCAACCTTCATCTCTCCTATTTGTGGGTCAGCAACAACCTCACGAATCGCTTCATTGACTGCCTTGCGTTGATTGTCATGGAGTTTTTTGTACATTCTTTTGAAAGTTGGTTTTTGTCTGATATTCATTCGACAAACTCGAATGGCTCGGATTCCTCCTCCATTGCGATCAGTGTATCTCTCACCAAATCGATGGGTAGATCTGGATTGTCGAGCGCTACACGACCCACCTTCGCCCAATACGAAATCTGCTGAGGCACTGTACGCATCTCTGCCTTTGATCGGGTTTTAGCCAATTCATAGAGTGAATCTTCAATTCTGATTGATGTACTCATAACAACCTCAAATGACGCATGTTGCCACAATTGTAGCGCCTTTCATCTTGCAGGCAAGTGTTTGTCTTATGGATTCAATTCAATCTACCTCTCTGGGCCGTCTGATCTTCCGAATACCTCCAGTGGTTAGTGTATAGTGAAGGAAACACCAATCACGAGCCACCAACGATCCATCCCCAAGATATGCCTGATCCCTGTAACCTCGCCCCCTACGCTGCCCGCGACAGCTCCACCCGGGGGCGTATCCACCCGGAGGATACCCCGCGCTACCGCAGCGCCTTCCAGCGGGATCGGGATCGCATCGTCCACTCCACCGCCTTCCGCCGACTGGAGTACAAGACCCAGGTCTTCGTCAACCACGAGGGAGATCTCTACCGCACCCGCCTCACCCACAGTGTCGAGGTGGCACAGATCAGCCGCTCCATCGCCCGCACCCTGCAGCTCAATGAGGATCTGACCGAGGCCATCGCCTTGGCCCACGATCTCGGCCACACCCCGTTTGGTCACGCCGGACAGGATGCCCTCAACCACTGCATGCAGCCCTATGGCGGCTTCGAGCACAACTTCCAGTCCCTGCGGGTGGTCGACCATCTGGAGGAGAAGTACGCCCAGTTTGCCGGACTCAACCTCACCTTCGAATCACGCGAGGGGATTCTCAAGCACTGCAGCCTGCCCAACGCCGAGAAGGTGGGGGAAGTGGGAGAGCGCTTTCTCAACAACACCCAACCCAGTCTGGAGGCGCAGCTGGTCAACCTCGCCGACCAGATCGCCTACAACAACCACGATGTGGATGATGGACTGCGCGCCGGGCTGCTGACCATTGACCAGCTACAGGAGATCCATCTGTTCGAGGAGCAGTATGCAGTGGTGGCCCAACAGTACCCCAACCTCAGCCAGCGCCGCACCATCCACGAGGTGGTACGGCGGATGATCAACCGGCTGGTGATCGATCTGGTGGAGACCAGCCGCCACTGGCTCAATGAGGCCAACCCAACCGATATCGAGGCGGTGCGTCAGCAGCCTGAGCCACTGATCCGCTTCAGTGAAGAGCAGGCGGAACTCAACCACATTCTGAAACAGTTCCTGCGTGAAAATCTCTACCGCCACTACCGGGTGATGCGGATGACCCGCAAGGCGGAGCAGATCATTGGACAACTGTTTGATGCCTTCATGGAGGAGCCCCGGATGCTACCGGATGAGCAGTATCACCTCTTCCTCTCCCAACAGGGGGATGAGCAGCCCCGCATCATCGCCGACTATATCGCCGGAATGACGGACCGTTATGCCCTCTCCGAACACCAGAAGATCTTCAATCCACCCGCCCCCACCATGAGCCCATGAACCCTCTGGAGCAGATCACCCGACAACTGGCCGACCATCTCGGCACAGCGCTGCAATACAAGCAGCACCAATCCCTCTATGGTGGTGATATCAACCAGAGCTTTCTGCTCAAGACCAACCAGGATCCCTTCTTTATCAAACTCAACAAGGCAAGCCGTCTGGCGATGTTCAAGGCCGAGGCCGCTGCACTGGAGGAGATGGCCCGCAGTCACACCCTCCGGGTGCCCCAACCACTGCTGGCAGGGACGGTGGATAACCAGGCCTTTCTGGTGATGGAGTATATTGAAATGGGGGGCTCCAGCGCCGCATCGGAGGAGGCACTGGGGCAGCAGCTGGCCGCAATGCATCAGGTGGCCCGTGACCAATTTGGCTGGACGCGTGACAACACCATCGGCTCCACCCGGCAGATCAACACCCAGGAGACCGACTGGACCACCTTCTGGCGGGAGCACCGTATCGCTCCACAGTTACACTGGGCCGGTAACCACACCCTGTCACAGAAGGGGGAGCAGTTGCTGGATCGATTGGAGACACTATTTGACGACCATCATCCCACCCCCTCTCTGCTCCATGGGGATCTTTGGGGCGGTAACTGGTCCACCGCACGCAGCGGGGAGCCGGTGATCTATGACCCCGCCCTCTACTATGGGGATCGTGAGGCCGATCTGGCGATGACCGAGCTATTTGGTGGCTTCTCCACCCGCTTCTACAACGCCTACAACGAGGCGTGGCCGCTGGAAGAGGGATATAGCTGGCGCAAGCGGCTCTACAATCTCTACCACATCCTCAACCACTACAACCTGTTTGGCGGTGGCTATGGTCGACAGGCTGAGCAGACCATTGATCACCTGCTGAACATTGCCTCTTGAGTTATTTGGCGGCCCGCTTGATCTGTTCAATACAGTCGCCTATCAAGTGCTCTGCCGATTTTCTTATCCGGTCATTGAAAACCTCAACTAGCCAGCCAAGCGCTGTTAATCCGATAATCGGTTCACCCCCTGAGTGAGGTTCCACTTTTATATTGAGGTGGCAAACGGGGAATCTATCTATCAATGGCGAACCAGATGGTGCAGCAACCATCGCCTGCCGGTACTGGTTCCGGAAAGGACAAAGGAGTCAAAAAGTTATGCGTATTATTCTTCTGGGCGGCCCAGGTGCTGGTAAGGGTACTCAAGCAAACTACATCAAAGAGAAGTACAACATCCCACAGATCTCCACCGGCGACATGCTGCGTGCGCACGTCAAGTCTGGCTCCGAGCTGGGCGTAGCGGCAAAGAAGATCATGGACGAGGGTGGCCTGGTCTCTGACGATATCATCATGGGCATGGTCAAGGAGCGCATCACCGAGGACGATTGCGCCAACGGTTATCTGTTTGATGGCTTTCCACGCACCATTCCTCAGGCCGAAGCGCTGAAAGAGGCGGGTGTACCGATTGATGCCGTAGTTGAGATCGATGTTCCTGACGAGGAGATCGTCAAGCGTATGTCCGGTCGCCGCGTACACGTGGCCTCTGGCCGCACCTACCACATCGTCTTCAATCCACCCAAGGTTGAGGGTAAGGACGACGAGACTGGTGAGGACCTGATCCAGCGTGACGACGATCAGGAAGAGACCGTACTGGCTCGCCTGAAGATCTACCACGACCAGACCGAGCCTCTGATCAGCTTCTACGGCAATGAGGATTGCAACTACGTCAAGGTGAATGGTGTCGGTGGTGTAGATGACATCAAGGGCCAGATCTTTGATGGCCTGGATGGATAATTTCCAATCCACCCGAGATCAGAAAAGCCGCTCTTCGGAGCGGCTTTTTAGTGCCTGAATATCCATTAAACACATTATCAGAAGGTCAGATTCCGATAACCCTGATGGAGTAATTTCCCTGCAACAACGGGTGGCTTGGCAACAGTGATCCCTTTAATCAGATCATCTTTTGTCTTGCCGACACTGGGGAGATAGAGTGGGCATACCTGTACCGATGCCCCACTTTTAATCAGCATCTTCAGCAACATGGTGGGTGACTTCTTCGGAGGAAGAAATGTAGCCGTCTTGGTAGTAACCAGTGCAAGGTCACCAGCACTGCCACACAACACCATATTGACCTCTTTTCCATGCTTCTTGATGGTTTTAACCGACAGTACCATCGCCATCATCTGCGCCTGTCGATCTGACGAGGTGACAACCACATTGAGACCAGCTGCCAGCTCCGCCTGAACCATGGAAGAGAAGAAAAAGAGGGCTAGCAGAGAAAATAGAATAGATATCTTTCTCATCAGAAGGTCTCCTTATCTTCAAAGATGGAAACACCCCCAGCTCCAACGAAAAACTCCAGCTCCTTACCCTGAATGTAGTTCAACCTCTGTCAAAGACAACAGGCAGAGGCGTAAAGCCGTATCAGGCGTGGTACTGCGCACTCAACTCATGCACCGCCTCGACGAAGACCCCGGCATTCTCCGGCTCCACAAACTGGTGAATCCCATGACCCAGATTGAAGACATGGCCTGAACCACTGCCGTAGCGCTGCAGGATGGTGGCCACCTCCTGACGGATACGCTCTGGAGTACCATAGAGCACCGCCGGGTCCATATTGCCCTGTAGCGCTACCTTATCGCCTACACGGGCACGGGCATCACCAATATCAACGGTCCAATCCAGCCCCAGCGCATCACAGCCGGTCTCCGCCATCGACTCCAGCCAGAGGCCTCCACCCTTGGTGAAGAGGATCACCGGCACCTTGCGCCCCTCATTCTCACGGGTCAGCCCATCGACGATCTGCTGCATATAACGCAGGGAGAACTCCTTGTAGGCCTCGTGGGAGAGTGCACCACCCCAGCTATCGAAGACCATTACCGCCTGTGCACCGGCTGCGATCTGCGCATTGAGATAGCTGGTGACCGAGCGCGCGGTCACATCAAGGATCTTGTGCAGCAGTGCAGGTTCGGAGTACATCATCCCCTTGGTGGTCGCATACTCCTTACTGGATTTACCCTCGACCATGTAGGTGGCAAGGGTCCAGGGGCTGCCGGCAAAGCCGATCAGCGGTACCCGTCCATCCAGTTCACGGCGGATGGTGCGTACCGCATTCATCACATACTTCAATTCACCCTCGGGATCGGGCTCAAACAGCTTGTCGATATCGGCCGCCGTGCGTACCGGACGCTCGAAGTTGGGCCCCTCCCCCTCGGCAAAGTAGAGCCCCAGCCCCATCGCATCAGGCACGGTGAGGATATCGGAGAAGAGGATCGCCGCATCCAGCGGGAAGCGCTCCAGTGGCTGAATAGTCACCTCGCACGCCAGCTCTGCATTCTTGCAGAGATCCATGAAGCTGCCCGCCTGCGCCCGTGTCGCCTTGTACTCCGGCAGATAACGGCCCGCCTGCCGCATCATCCACACCGGGGTGACATCCACCGGCTGTTTCATCAGGGCACGCAGAAAACGGTCATTCTTCAGCTCGGACATGGATCCTCCAGTGTTCTTTCTTCCTTGTAGTGAACCATCCATTTTACTCTACTTTGATTGCTGACGGATGGCGCAAACGCATGCGATACCCTCTTTTACGCGGCACCAGCCACCCCTGTACTGTAATGGTATGATCTTTCAGTACCAGTAGATCCAAATTTTCCTCAAAATGGGGCAGATCCTTTTTCGCAATCTGTATCGAAACCCGGTCCGTCAGATCAAGCCAGAGCCACTGCTTGCTCCAATCCACCC
>CAYFOU010000007.1:0-31744 GCA_964344805.1 uncultured Piscirickettsiaceae bacterium
AGCAATATATTCATTTAATATCAACATGATATTGTTTTTGAGGAGACTCTAACTAACGCCAGTTTTACATAGAAAAAACCCCACGATGATCAAAAACACTCGCGGGGTCTCTGGCTCCTTCAGTTGTGGTGTTTGTACTAATGCTCGCGATAGTGGACATCGGTCCAGCAGGCGGGCAGATGCTCGCCCGAAAGGAAGACAAGATCCGTCTTGTCGAAATCCTCCGGTTCCTGCATCTCTTCACCTGCATGAAGGCGTCCATGTACCTTCCCCATATAGGGGGTGAACAGGGATGCAGTGTCCAGTACCTCGACCCGGTCTCCAGTTCTGTTGTGCAGCAGGAACATCGCTTTACCCTCCTTTGACCAATGGTTGTGGCCTGCAACCGGAGTATAGGATACGGCCCCCCTTTTTCCAGTCATATACCTCTGTATTCACTTGTAAAATAAGTAGTTATACGTAGATCATCAAGATTTCAGAGCTCATCCCCGGTGATCCCCTTCAGCCCCCAGTTGGTCTTCTCCACCTCGATCAGGATAATCTCTATATCCTCACTACTGATCGTGGCCAACTGCTCGATATTGGAGAAGATCTTTTTGATCAACTGCTTGCGCAGCCCCACCGGCCTCTCTGCAAAGATCGACAGCTCAATTACCGTATAGTGGTCACTGCGCTCGGCAGGAAAGCGGAAATCGGCCCGCTCCATCGGAAAGAAGCGTTGAAAAATCTTCTCCTCCCCCAGCTCCATCACCTCCACCATTGCCTAGTACTCGAACAACATTGTATTGACGGGTACAGCGGAGCGAAAAACGGTTGGCTGCAAGGCGGACGAATGCAGGACTGGCCGTAGCCAATTCAAGTGAGGACAACACAGCAGCCAACCGTTTTCCGCCCGCCCGAAGGGAACCACACACAGCGCCCAATACTGCGTTACAGCCATTTGACATAGAATGGCTATGCCTGCATGGCTGCGCCTTGTCTTGAACGCTGTGTGTGATTCTGTACCCGTCAATACAATGTTGTTCGAGTACTAGACCGCCTTCGACAGCGCTTCACGATTCTGCTCCAGTGGCCCCTTCAATCCATAGATCTTTACTTGTGGCATCTTCTTTTACCTGTTGAATATTTTGAAGGTCATTCTGCCCGATACAGAGACAAAGCCATAGTACAACTGGGATAGAATGGGGCAATGATGATTCGATGCTACGAGTGCGGCCGGGAGATCTCCTCTCTGGCTCCATCCTGTCCCCACTGTGGTGCTCCATCAGTGCTCCATACCGATGAGATCATTCGGCCTGTTGGACTGAAAAGAGCATTTACAGTGGTGGGTAAGGCACAATAAGCGGACGCTCTGGATCGCCTTTATCCTGCTGATTCTGGTGATCCTGTTCAGTGGCATATTGGTGAAGGTCTTCACCGGGATATTGGCAATTATTCTAATACTGCTCTATCTCGGCATCACCCGGGAACGACGTGGTTCGCATTAGCTGTTCATAATCTCCCACGGACGACGCACCTCCTCAATCAGCTCGGCAGGGCTGAAGTTGCGCGACTTGCGCACAAACTCACGCCCATCAAGAAAGAGGATGATGGTCGGTACCGCAAACACACTGTACTGCCCGGAGATCTCCGGGGTCTCGGTGATATCAACATAGGCGTGGGCAATCTCGGGATAGTGTTGGTCGAACAGTGTATTGAGCTTGGGGCGCAACACCTTGCAGACGTTGCACTGCGGTGAGCTGAAGTAGAGAAGAACCCCGGGATGTTGGGCCAGTAGCTGATCGAGCTGTGGTTGGCTCGTCAGCGCAGCCTCACTCACTCCCCTGCTCTCCCCAGATCTCCCGATCGGACCAGAGCCAGGCGGCACCGCGTACACCGCTGGAGTCACCATACTGCGCCTTCACCAACTCGGTACCTACCTCGTCGGAAAAGACATATTCGCCCCAGAGATTCCTGACGTGTGGGTAGAGCCGGTCGATGTTGGAAATGCCGCCGCCGACGACGATTACATTGGGGTCGAGCAGATTAATCACGGTTGCAAGCCCTCGTGCCAGACGGTCTTCATACTGCTCCATGATCTCATTTGCATGCTGCTCTCCTTGTTGCGCCCGGATTGCAATCTCTTGTGCAGAGATCTCAATCCCTGTGGCTCGATAATAACTCATCTGCAGACCGGGTCCAGAGAGAAATGTCTCGATACAGCCCCTTTTTCCACAGTAGCATTCTGGCCCCGGCAATTCTTCTTTTTGCGGCCATGGCAGCGGGTTGTGTCCCCACTCACCACCAATCGCATTGGCACCGGTCACCACCTTACTGTTTATAACGGCACCTCCGCCCACTCCTGTACCCAGAATCACCCCAAAAACATTTTCTGCCCCCGCTGCCGCTCCATCAGTGGCCTCGGAAAGTGCAAAGCAGTTGGCATCATTGGCGACTCGTACCGGACGCTGTAGCAGTGCCGCAAGATCCCTGTCCAGCGGATGGCCAATCAATGCCACCGAGTTGGCATTCTTCACCCATCCGGTGGCCGGAGAGATCGTTCCCGGAATACCGACCCCAACCGAACCATGGAGGCCACTCTGCTGCTCCACCTTACCGATCAACCGCACAATCGCCTGCAACGTGCCTTGATAATCTCCCTGCGGGGTGGAGACCCGCTCTCTCAGCAGCTCATTGCCTTGCGGGTCGATCATGATCGCCTCAATCTTGGTCCCCCCCAAATCAATGCCAATGCGCCCGGTGATCTTCTCTCTCATACCACTGCTCTCCGCTGTTCCATCTGCTGTAAAACCAGTTGTGATACCTGCTGTAGCACCTGCCCCAGCTGCTGCCATTCGGATTCGTCTGCAGGCAGGCCAAAACGGAGCGAGGCAGGCTGTTCAAACCGCCTCACCAATACACCACGCTGCAGCAACTGCTCCCACCACTCATCAGCAGCAGCCAATTGCACCCACTGGAACAGTGCCGTTCCACCGGATGGCTGCAATCCACAGGACTGCAACAGATCCGCCAGCCGCTTCCCCTCCTGCATCAAGCGCTGACGCATCTGCTGCTGCCAGTGGCAATCCTCCAACGCCTCTGTGGCCAACCACTGTGCGGGATGGCTCAACGCCCATGGCCCCAATAGCGTTGCCAAACGTTGACGCAACGGTTCACTGGCCCAGACAAAACCGCAACGGATACCCGCCAGTCCAAAGAACTTCCCCAGTGAACGCAGCACAATTAACCCGGTCGGTACCGGCCCCGGTTCAATCAAACTCTGCTCCGGGGTGGTGTCGATAAAGGCCTCATCAACCACTAGCCATCCACCATGCACAACCAGCTGCTGGTGCCAGTGGTGAAGCTGTGCACGGCTGAAACGGATAGCGGTCGGGTTGTTGGGGGTGACCACCACCAGCACATCAAGCGCTGAAAGCTGCTGTTCGATTTGATCCATAGCAACCTCTACCACCTGATGTCCCGCCATCTCCCAGCCACGGCGATGTTCGAAGTAGGCTGGGGCCAGTACCCCCACACGTCCCAGTGGACGCAATCGGGGCAGTGTCTGAATCGCTGCCTGAGAACCGGCTACCACCAGCAGTTGATCACTACCATAGTAGCCGGTCGCCGCCTGTAGCAGTTGGGGGCTCTCCTCCGGCAGCCGCTGCCACACCTCGGCAGGAAGTTCAGGTACCGGCCAGCCATGCGGGTTGATACCGGTGGAGAGGTCAACCAGCTCCGTCTCATCCAGATCAAACTGTTTCGCCCAGTAACGGCGGTTGCCACCATGCCCATTCTCAGCCATCCCCTTTACACTCCAAATGCCGCCAGCAGCCAAATGACCGAGAGCCACCACAGCAGACTCTGCTCCAACAAACGGACCGCTCGCACAATATCCTTTTGAGAAGCCTCCTTCCCAACCCCCAGCAGCGGCTTCTGCTCCAGTTTTCCGTGATAGATCGCTGCTCCCCCCAGCACAACCTGCAACGCACCGGCCCCTGCACTCATCACCACCCCGCCATTGGGGCTGCTGCACTGCGCTGCCTGCTGATACCAGCACCACAGCGCATCTCTGGTGACGCCAGCCACTGCATAGCCAACTGCCGTCAACCGGGCCGGTATCCAGTTGAGGAGGTCATCCATCTTTGCTGCCATCCAGCCAAACGCATGGTAGCGCTCATTTCTGTAACCCCACATCGCATCCAGGGTATTGGCCGCACGATAGATCAACACGCCGGGAAGACCGGCGACCAGATACCAGAAGAGGGCACCAAACAGCGCATCGTTGCCATTCTCCAGCACCGACTCGACCGCTGCCCTGGAGACACCCTGTTCATCCAGCTGATCAGTCTCACGACTGACAATCCATCCCACGCGGGTTCTCGCCTTCTCCAGAGAGCCATTCAGTGCCTGCTCCACTGCCAGCGCATGCTCCCGCAGGCTGCGCCCACCGATCAGTAGATAGAGCACCACAACATCAATCACCACCTTCATCCCCCCTTCCACAACCATCGACAACAGCCCAAGGAAGAGGATGGGCAACAGCATCGCACTCCATCCCACTACACCGCAGATGCGACTTGAGCTCATCTGATCACGAAACAGGATCTGCTCCACCCGGTTTGCCACCCATCCAAAACCAACCAATGGATGGTAGTGACGCGGCTCACCCAACCAGTGGTCGAGCAGTAGTGCAGCGGTAATGATCAAGGCCGTCTCATACATCGGTGTATCGTATAATTTATAACCATGCAATTCACGCTCCCTTTCACCCCGCCATTTTCATTAATGGTTCAGGGCACCACCTCCGATGCCGGTAAAAGTGTCATTACCGCTGGCCTCTGCCGTCTACTCCATCGTCGGAGTATTCCGGTCGCCCCATTCAAGCCACAGAACATGGCGCTCAATAGCGCAGTGACGATAGAGGGGGGGGAGATCGGACGTGCACAGGCGCTACAGGCGGTCGCCGCAGGGGTAGCGGCCACTACCGACATGAACCCGATTCTGCTCAAACCCACCACCGATATCGGGGCACAGGTGATCCTTCATGGCAAGGTATACGGCAACCGTGATGCGGTCAGCTACCATGCACTGAAGCCACAACTACTGGAGGAGGTAACTGCTGCCTACCACCGTCTGCAGCAAACGTATGGCACGGTGATGATCGAGGGGGCCGGTAGCCCGGCCGAGATCAATCTGCGGGATCGTGATATCGCCAACATGGGCTTTGCCGAGGCGGTTGACTGCCCGGTGGTGCTGGTGGCCGATATCGATCGGGGTGGGGTCTTTGCCCATCTGGTCGGTACCCTGGAGCTGCTCTCACAGAGTGAACAGGATCGTGTGGTCGGTTTTATCATCAACCGCTTCCGGGGCGATATCACACTGCTGCAATCGGGGCTGGACTGGCTGGAACAGCGTACCGGAAAGCCGGTGATCGGGGTACTCCCCTATCTGCACGGTCTTCATCTGGATGCCGAGGATGCACTGCCACAGAACGATGCGGCAAACGATGAGGCACTGTTGAAGGTGGTGGTCCCGGCACTGCCCCGGATCAGCAACCACACCGATCTCGATCCACTACGCCACCATCCAGCCATTGATCTCCAGATTGTGGCACCCAATGCCGTCCCTCCCCCGGCCGATCTGGTGATTCTGCCTGGCAGCAAGAACACCCGCTCCGATCTGGAGTGGCTGCGAACACAGGGGTGGGAACCCTATCTTCAACACCACCTGCGCTATGGCGGCAAGCTGCTGGGGATCTGTGGCGGTTTCCAGATGCTGGGAGAGCAGATTGAGGACCCACTCGGTATCGAGGGCAAACCAGGCAGCACGGTCGGACTGGGGCTACTGCAGATGGAGACCCGACTGGAACCGGAGAAGCAGCTGAAGAATGTACGCGGTCAGCTCTGCCTGCAGCAGAGTCCTGTCGAGGGCTATGAGATCCATGTCGGCAGCAGCCATGGCCCTGCGCTGAAGCGGCCACTGATCCATCTCGACAGTGGTGAAAATGATGGTGCACTATCGGAGGACCAACAGGTAGCGGGCTGTTATCTGCATGGACTGCTGGACCGGCCGGAGGGGTTGATGGCGATACTGCAGTGGGCCGGGCTGGATCATGAAAACACTACAGCAATCGATATCCATCAGCTGCGGGAGGAGAGTCTGGAGCGGCTGTCCGATACCATGGAGCAGCATCTGAAACTGGATCTGCTGTTCCAGTAGAAGAGGCTATCAACTCACCTTTTTATCCACTGTCACGTCCAGTGGCAGCCGTATCTGCATGGTGGCCCCCTGGTTCTTGCCCTCACTGGAGAAGTGGATCACCCCACCCAGGCTATTGACAAAGTTACCCACCGAGTGGAGCCCCAGACCACTACCATAATTCTTGGTGGTAAATCCCTGGTTGAAGATCTGCTGCTGTCTGGAGCTCTCCATGCCACAGCCGTTATCACTTACATTGATCTCAATAAAACCTTCATCCACCTCATGCACCTTCACCTCAATCCTCCCCTGATGACCCGGCTCATGACGCAGCCGCTCGGTAATTGCCTCCACACTGTTCTTCATCAGGTTCAGCAACATCTGGATCAATGGATTACGGTGCAGTACCAGATTGATCGATGCCGGGCAGTCAATGGTCAGTACCGTCCCCTGCTGGTCAATCGGATCCTCAATCAGACAGAGGGCATCATCGATCACCCCCTTCAAATTGAAGCGGGTCGGTCTCGACTCCATCTTCGATACATTGCGATAGGTCTTGATGATCTCATCCACATGCTCCACACCGTTTCTCATCCGCTGGATCGAGCTGATCAGCCCCTCATCCTGCTGATCCTCCACCGACCCACTCAACTTGTCCAGCACCTCTGCCGTCGCCTTCAGCGCCTCATGCAGTTGCTCCAGCTCCAGCTCTCCCGTTATCGAGCGGTGCCGAATCACCCGCATCGCCTCTGCCACCCGAACCAGATTTTCAGCCACACTCTCGAAGCGGCGCATATTGGCACTGAGCCCGGTAATCGCATTACCCACATTGTGCAGCACCGAGGCTCCCGTCTCGGTAACCCCCGCCTGGAAGGCTGCATACTGCTCCTGTTGCTCGGCACGCAGCCGCTCCGTCAGATCATGTACTACAATCACCGCCCCATTGACCCGCCGCTTGCGCTCTTCATCACCATACATCAGTGCTCCAGAGATCTGCACCGGAACCTGACGCCCCCCCTGATGGGTAATGGTACGCTGGGCGTAGACATCACGCTGGGCAAACATGCGGTTGAGCGAGGAGGAGTGGAGGAACTCAAAATGCTGCTGCTCATTGGGATCATGCATCACCGCCAACACCCGGCTCTTGCCCTCATAACCAAATGGCACCAAACCGATCATCACCGGTTTCTCCTCCCCTTCACTCGTCAGCAACAGCAACTGCCGTTCTGCATCAAATACCGGGGAGTCGATAAAATCCTGCATCATCTGCGCATACTCCTCACGCACTTGCACAGGAATCAGCACCTCCATCGGTTCACCAACCAGTCTATGGTGAACCCATCCCGTCAACCCCTCTGAAACCTCATTGGCACACTCGATCCTTCCCTCATCATCCACAACCAGTGCAGAAAAGGGGAGACGTTCACACCAGAAATCGAGCGCATCATGGGTATTGAGCAGCTGCCAGATACGGTCATCCACCACCCACTGCATCCACTGGGCAAATTCACGCGCCTGGTCTCCCTCTTCCGCCTCCTCTTCGATCAGATTGCCAAGCGGCTGCCCCTGCAATACCTCCACCGACTCTCCCACCAGCTGTGCCAGCTTCGGGTTAACCTTGTCAATTCTGCCCTGTGCATTGATGACGATAATGCCGTCATCCATCGCTTCGATGATCGCCTCGGTCGACTGTTTCTGCGCCTGCAGCTCTTCAGTGCGCTCCACCACCCGCATCTCCAGCTCCATATTGGCCAGGTTGAGGGCATTGACCTGCTCACCAAAGGCCTTTGCCAGCTCATAGAGCTCATCACGCTGCGCCATCTCCGGCATCTTCCAGGCGCCCCCCTCTCCCACCTGCTTCACCGCTATAAACAGCTGTGAAAGCGGCCTCTGCAGTGTATGGCCCATCTTTACCAGCACCAGCAATGCAATGATACCCACCAGCAGGAAGGTCCCCCAGATCTGCCGCTGCAGCTCCTCCACCGACTGCAGTGCCTCATTCCGATTCACCATTGCCACCATTCCCCACTCCAGTTCCGGCAGATAACGCCAGTAACCAAAGACCGTATGGCCCCGGTAGTTGTTCATCACCCCAAAGCCACTCTCCCCTCGCGAGGCATTGACCAGGGTAAAGTTTCCACCCTGGTTGAGACTACGCAACAGCTCAGGGTTCCGCTGCAACTCATCCTCGAAACGGAGTGGCCATACCGGTGAGGCGGAACCATCCTCATTCAGATAGCCCACCAGACTCTCTCCATGCTCTCCCAATCCGTGATGCTCCAGCAGCAGCTCACGCAGCCCCTCACTATCGATACGGATGGCAACCACTCCCAACAGCCTGCCACTCACCTCATAGAGCGGCTGCGCGATAAACAGGGCTCGATGCTCCAGCGGCTCGTAATACTGGTATTGGGAGAGTACGGCGGCATCCTCTCCCAGACTTCTGCGAAACAGTTCACCCAGTGGGGTATCGGCATAAAAACCATCCATCAGATTACTATCGAGCAGATCCTCCGGCGGCGTCACAAAGATCACCTCACCATCTGGCCGGATCAGATAGGTACCGAGGAAACCGTAGCGCAACGCCATCTCCTCCAGCTTGCGGGCCAACGCAATCTGATACTGCTCATCCCCTCTGCGGAACAGTGCCGTCACCTCCTCCTGCATGGAGACCATCTCCAGCATGCGACGCTGCTCTGCAAGGAAATTCCTTACCTTGTTGGCGTGGGAACGGGTCACCTGCTGCAGCTTGACCGCCACTTGGCGCTCAATGGCCTGGCTGGAGACATCAATCACCAGCCATTGGGTCAACAGTAACGGGGTAATAATGGCCACCACCATCGCCCCATAGAAGCGACGGATAAAGGATTTGCGGAAGGAGGCCATCAACCTCGACATCACTCTCCCCCCCGTGGCGCTTCCCACGCCTCTCCCCAGCGCCGATGGAGACGCCCCAGATAGCTGAGCCAGCCACTACGGCTGCGCGTGGTGGGCCAGGGGTTGGGGGGCTCCAGACGCTCTGACTGTTCAACAATGTCAAACTGCCCCTGCGCATTGACCCGTCCAATCATCGAGCGTTGCCACAGATGGTTGTTCTCTCCATCCACCGCCACGATTCCCTGGGGACCGGCATAGCTCTGATCACGAATCAGGGCACGAATCGCCGCCGGAGAGAGCTCTCCTTCCAGCAGCACACTCTCTGCCGCCTGCGCCCAGAGGTGAACCCCGCTCCATGCCGCCGCCATCGGACTGCCCACCGGCTGCTGCTCACCCATCTGCTGCTGAACCCGTTCTACAAAATCACGGTTCTGCGGCAACTCCAGACTCTGGAAATAGTTCCATGCCGCATAGCTCCCCTGCAGCACCTCTACACCGATCTGCTCAACCTCGGTCTCGGTCACGCTGAAAGAGATCACCTGGCTCTGCGACAACTGCCCGGCTCTGCGAACCACATGCAGCTTCTCAAATAGTGGACGGTTGGCTGCACCACTGACGGTATTGATCACCACATCGGGCTGCAGATGGACAATATCGGTCACCACCCGATCCAGCTCTGGCCACTGCCCCCTGTCGTACAACGGCACCATACTCTCCCCCACCATATGGGCATCCATCCGTCGCAACCAGTCCCGGCTGATCTCATGCGCGGCATGGGAAAAGACATCGTCTGAGCCCAGCAGATAGAAGCGCTTGCCCAGATTGCGAGTTGCCCAGCGCAGTGCAGGAAGGATCTGCTGGTTGGGTACAGCACCGGTATAGAGAATATGGTCCGACTGCTCCATCCCCTCATATTGCAAGGGATAGACCAGCAGATGGTCATGCCGTTCAACCACCGAACGCAGCGCCTTGCGACAGGCGGAGGTCCAGCACCCGAACAGAGTAACCACCTCCTCCTCTTCAATCAGCCGCTCCGCCTCATCGGCAAAGTGCCCCCAGTCGGATTGCCCATCAATCAGTACCGCCTCCACCGGACGCCCCTTGATCCCCCCTTTGCGATTGATCTCCTCAATTGCCAGCAGAGTGACATCGGCCACCGGGCGCTCGCTTTCAGCCATCACTCCGCTGAGCGAGTGCAGAACCCCCACACGAATCGGCGCCTGCTGCTTCGGTATCAACACCCATAGCAGCAAAAGCAGGATCGCCAATAGCGCGATATGTTGTATCGATCTGGACACGGTAGAGAGAGGCAACACTAAGTTTTCTTATAACCATACCCCAAACCGTAGGGTAATTCCTACAAAATCCTACTAATTCAGTAAGTTTTACTCTTTTGAGTTATCGCAACAACTACTGCATCAACAACAGAAGAATCAGCAACAGCGCCTCCATCTTCTCCACCCATGCTCCGGCCAGATCCCCGGTAATCCCCCCCAGTTGCTGCACTACCAGCAGACGATAGAAGAGGGCAACGGCGAGATAGAGCACCATCACTCCCCAGTGGATACCGAAATAGAGTGCCGCAACCAATATCGCAAACTGCACCAGCAGTGCAGGGATTGCAGGCAGATTGCGGGAGAGGTCCTCTCCCATCCCTCCGGCACGAATATAGGGGGTGGTCTGGAACAGGGTAATCAACAGGGTACGAGCCAGCAGCGGTGCCCATAACAGTAACAGCAGCTGCTCTTCCCGCAGCAGGGCCAGCAATGCACCCCACTTGAGCAGCAGCAGCAAGACAATCGCGGTCACCCCCATCGGCCCGGAGCAGGGATCTTTCATGATCTCCAGCATGCGCTCACGGCTGCCCATGCCCCCCACCCATGCATCGGCACTGTCGGCCAGCCCATCAAGATGGAGCCCACCACTGAGCCCCACCCAAAACAGCAGCAGCAAGGCGGCCTGCAACTCCAGCGCCTGCCCCTGCAACAGCAGCCCCAACAGCAGCAATCCTCCGCCCATGACCGCACCGACCAGCGGATAGAAGAGGATGGAGCGCCCCTGGTTCCTGCCGCTATGCTCCACCGCCACCGGGATCGGGATCCGGGTCAACAGCTGGAAGGCGATAATCAGCGGCTCCATGGCCCTCACTTGCCGGATACTCCCGCCTCCGCAAAGGTGGCCATCTCCCCATGGAGCCAGCACGCCTGCTGCAACAGTGAGGTAGCGACTGCGGCACCACTCCCCTCACCCAGCCGCATCCCAAGATCGAGCAGCGGATCGGCCTCCAGCGCCTCCAGCACTCGCATGTGCCCCTGCTCGGCAGAGCGGTGGGAGAACAGTAGCCAGCCCCGTACCGATGGATTGATACGCACCGCACAGAGTGCCGCCGCCGAGCTGATAAAGCCATCCACCAGCAGCGGCAGCCCCTGTTGGGCAGCCGAGATATAGGCACCGACCAGTGCCGCAATCTCCAGCCCCCCCAATCGCTGCAAAATATCCGGCGGGGTAACCAATTGATCCTGATGATGATCCAGTGCCTGCTGGCTCCCCACTGCCTTGTGGTTGATCCCCTGGCGATCCAGCCCGGTTCCGGCACCGGCAACCTCCACCCCGGAGAGGCCAAGCAGTGCGGCCACCATTGCAGCGGCAGCGGTGGTATTGGCAATCCCCATCTCACCCCCGATATAGAGGTCGGCCCTCTCGGCAAGCGCCCGCGCTACTGCGGCAGCTCCCGCCTCCAGCGCCTGACTGCACTGCTCCGATGTTAGCGCAGCCCCATTGAGAAAGTTGGCCGAGCCATCGGCAACCCGCGCATCAACCACCCCATCCAGCACCTCCAGTGGGTTTACAGTACCGACATTGACCACCTCCAGCGGGGCCTGAAGGTGACGTGCCAGCACACTGATCGCCGCCCCACCACGGGAGAAGTTGCGCACCATCTCGGCGGTGACCGCCTGCGGGAAGGCGGAGACCCCCGCCTCGGCAATCCCGTGGTCAGCCGCAAACACCGTGATCCACGGCTGCCGAATCTGGGGAAAGATCTGCCCCTGCATCGCCGCCAGCCGTACCGCAACCGCCTCCAGCTGCCCCAGAGAACCGGGTGGTTTGGTCAATACCCCCTGGCGCTGTAGCGCCTGCTGCTCCGCCTCACGATCCAGCGCTACCGCTGGTCGCTCCCATCTGCTGTTATCCATAATTATCCTTTTAGTTGCTGCGGTAACCCCGCTACCACCCAGGTGACCCGCTCGCACTGCTCTGCCAGTCGTTGATGGAGTCGTCCCGCCTCATCACAGTAGCGGCGGCTGAGCGGGTCCATCGGCACGACCCCCAACCCGGTCTCATTACTGACCAGCAGAATATTTCCCGGTAGACGGGGCAATACCTCAACCAGCGCCTCCCGCTCCTGCTCCAGCACCCCCTCATCCTCCACCATCAACAGATTGGTAAGCCACAGAGTCAGGCACTCCACCAGCAGGGTGCGCCCCTCGGCGGCCTGCTGCTGCAGTGTAGCGGCGAGATGGATCGGCTCTTCAATCAATTTCCAACGCGAATCTCGCGCCTGTTGATGGTGCTGGATACGTGCAACCATCTCCTCGTCTCCAGCGGTTGCCGTTGCAATATAGAGCCATTCACTATCCATCTGCAGTGCAGTGCGTTCAGCATAGCCACTCTTGCCGGAACGTACACCACCCAAAATCAACTCTCTCATGTAACCATTCAGCTCCCGTCTGTACGGCCCAATCACTGCATTAGAAAATGGTCATGTATGCGTATACACTCACATTTTCTGCTTTGTGCTTGCACCGTACAGACACGATCTGAACGATTACATAAAAAAACCGGGCCACTGCAATTTATTCTTATGAATGATACTCCAGTTTCCAAGCAACCTCTTGCACACCGCTTTTCAGAACGAGGGAGTACTCTGGTCTTCAGTCTGTTGCTGCTGACCGTCATCAGCCTGCTGGGACTCGGCACCATGCAGGGGGCCATTCTGGAGGAGAAGATGGCGGCCAACTTCCGCTTTGGCACCGCCGCTCACTATGCGGCTGAGGCGGGTATTACCCAGGCCATGATCAACCACCAAAACAACCAGATCAGCACCCCCCTCAGTGGAGAGATCGGGCAGAGTGATTTCAGTGCCACGGTAACCCAGGTGGCGGAAGGATATCAGGTCATCAGCAGTGGCAACCATACCCCCTCCGGTTCCCGTCGCACCATCACCGTGGTACTGAGCGGAGCCACCGGTACAGCCCCTGACATCGACTACTGGTACGCCGATGAATAATGCCTTCTGTACCATTCACCTGCTGGATGGCTCCCAGCACCACGGCAGGATGGTGGAGATTGATGACATCCAGCAACAGCTCCTCTACCGTCCCGACCGACAACAGCAGGTCAAGCAACTGCCCCTGCAACAACTCAGCCATCTCTACTATCGTCATCCCTACAGCAAGCGCACGCCGTTGCACTTCAAGCTCTCCTTCTCCGATGGACGCAGCCTCAATACCAGCGCCCATGGCCATCGCAGTGATCCCGCCGGGGATCATCTATTTCAGGTGGGGGAACCTGCCACCGATACCCATCTCTTTATCCCCCACAACAGCCCCCATCGGCTAACCCTCCACCCGCAACAGGCCTCCACCAAGGCGCCACATCAAATCATCAATCTGGCCGATCGCATCTTTGAGGAGGCCATCACCCAGCGCGCCTCCGATATCCACATGACCCCGCTTAACCATCAGGCCGAGGTGAGCTACCGCATTGACGGCGAGCGGATATTGGCACACCGTATCCACTTCGACCACTATCCGGCACTGGTCAGCCGCATCAAGATCCTCGGCAATATGGATATTGCCGAGCAGCGCAGACCGCAGGATGGGGCCCACCACCTGCAGCATGAGGGTCGCAAGGTGGACCTGCGCATCTCCACCATCCCGGTGCTGGAGGGGGAGAGTGTGGTGATCCGGGTGCTTGATCCCCGCACCGGCCTGCGCACCCTCGGTGAAATCGGCTTTCGCCAGGAGGATGAGGGGCTGCTACGGGAGATGCTGCAACGCAAAAGCGGGCTGATTCTGGTGACCGGCCCCACCGGTTCCGGAAAATCAACCACCCTCTACGCAGCAATGCGGGAGCTGCGCGCACGGGAGCTCAACATCATCAGTCTGGAGGATCCGGTGGAGTTCCGTATTGACCGCATTCGCCAGATGGAGATCAACGAAAAGAGCGGCAACACCTACGCCCTCAATCTGCCCCATGTACTGCGCCACGATCCCGATGTGATCCTGGTCGGGGAGATTCGTGACCACAAGGCGGCAAAGATGGCACTGCAGAGCGCCTATACCGGCCATCTGGTACTGAGCACCCTGCACACCAACGACGCCCCCTCCACCATTCCCCGTCTGCTGGAGATGGGGATGGAGCCCTACACTCTGAAGGATACGCTGGTCGGGGTGCTGGCCCAGCGGCTGGTACGCAAGGTGTGTACCGTCTGCCACAACCAGCTCCCGGCGGTGAAAAGTTGCAACCACTGCAACCGTAGCGGTTTTCATGGCCGTCTCCCACTCTATGAGCTGATGCCGATCACTCCAACCCTGCGGGAACAGATCCGCGAGGGGGTGACCGCCGAGGAGATTCGCCGCTGTGCCGTTGATTCCGGCATGGTGACGATGGAGAATTACGCACAAACACTGATTGAACAACAGACCACTCTGCCACAGGAACTGCACCGCAATGAATCTCCCTGATAAAACCGTGATCCATCAATCGGTTGCTACCGCACTGGAGGAGGATATCCGCACTGGAGATATCACCGCAGAGCTGATCCCGGCTGATGCCTGTACAGTGGCGACTCTGATCACCCGTGAAAAGATGATATTGTGTGGCCGCGCCTGGGTAGAGCAGAGCTTCCGGCAGCTGGATCCCACCATCACCCTGCAGTGGCACCATGAGGATGGAGATCCGGTCGCTGCCAATGAGACGCTGGTCACCATGGAGGGGTCGGCCCGCACCCTGTTGAGCGGCGAGCGGACCGCGATGAATTTTCTGCAGACCCTCTCGGCAGTTGCCACCACCACCCACCACTATGTGGAGACCATTCAGGGGAGTACCACCCGCATTCTCGATACCCGAAAGACCCTTCCCGGCCTGCGTGAGGCACAGAAATATGCGGTCCGTTGTGGTGGAGGGCACAACCACCGCATGGGGCTCTATGACGCCTTCCTGATCAAGGAGAACCATATCGCCGCCAGTGGCTCAATCTCGGCAGCGGTAATACAGGCGCGTGAGATCAACCCGAACCAGCCGGTCGAGGTGGAGGTGGAGAGCCTCGAAGAGCTGCAGCAGGCGCTGGATGCCGGCAGCGATATCATCATGCTCGACAACTTCACCCTGCAACAGATGGAGCAGGCCGTGACTCTCAACCAGGGTCACGCCAAGCTGGAGGTCTCCGGTAATGTCACCGATGAGAAGCTGGCGGCGATTGCAGCCACCGGTGTCGACTTTATCTCGATCGGGGCACTGACCAAGCACATTCGGGCCATCGATCTCTCAATGCGTTTGAACACCGTTACCAATGGACCGGGTTCAGACAAACAATAATCTCCAATAATTTCCCTCCAATCCCCAGGAGACCTATAATCACCCTATATGGTTATACACTGTTATTGGGGAACCTCTGAACAAGTCATGTGCAAATGCCTAACGCCCATAGCGTCCAATATCTTCGTTGAAAATCTTGCTAATAGCTGGCTATTGGCTGCGATCTTCGCCTTGATCTTGAACACTATGGGCGCGATTCAAATTACACCGACTTATTCAGAGATTCCTTAGCACTTCCATGTATTCAACCTGTCAGGAAACATCATTTTTTAACCGCCCCATCATCCATGGGACGCTACGGCTCTTTGTGCCAGCGCTGTTGCTGCTGCTGATACTGCTGTCAATCCACTACCACTCACAGCTGGAACAGCACTCCACCAGCGTAATGGAGAAGGAGGCAGAGCAGCTACAGGCAACCAAACTCAATCTGTTGAAAGATCTCAACGGTGCCGTCAATGATCTGATTATCCTCTCGGAGAGCCTCACCTTCCGGGAGTTCAATACAGATCACCAAGATCACGCACTGAGGCACCTGCAGCAACAATTTCTCACCCTCTCTACCCATCGCGGCATCTATGATCAGGTGCGCTATCTTGATGCCGACGGGATGGAGGTGGTGCGTATCAACTTCAACCGCGGTGCCCCCTCTATCGTTCCGGCCGGACAACTGCAGAACAAAGGAAAACGCTACTATTTTGACGACAGCTTCAAACTGGAGCCGAAACAGATCTTTATCTCTCCGCTCGATCTCAATATCGAAAAGGGGCAGGTAGAGCAGCCGCTGAAACCGATGATTCGCCTCGGCATGCCGGTGCTGGATCACCGGGGAGAGAAGATCGGGGTGGTTCTGCTCAACTATCTGGCCCAGCAGCTGATCGATTCGGTCGATCAACTCAGCCACAACCACAGCAGTGATGCAATGCTGCTCAATGCCGATGGCTACTGGCTCTCTCATCCAGATCCTGAACAGCGCTGGGGCTTCATGTTCAAGCAGCCGGAGAAGAGTATGGGACGACAATTTCCCGATGCCTGGCTGCAGATCGGCACCAAGAGTCGGGGACAGTTCCACAACCCGCAGGGGCTCTTCACCTTCGACACCATCTATCCACTGGGCGAAGAGATGTTCTCCAGCAGCGGAGCTGCCGACGCCTACGCCCGCAGCAAACACCCGATCTTCTCCAACAGCTACTTCTGGAAGATCGTAACCCGTGTTCACCCCTGGAAACTTCAGCAGCAGCAAAATCATCTGCTGCTCTTTACCGTGATCACCGGTACTGTTCTGAGCCTGCTGCTGTTATTGATCAGCTGGTGGCGTGCCTTCACCCAGCACCGCCATCAGATCACCACCCAGGCGCTGGAGGAGAGCAACCAGCGCCATACCTCAACCCTCGACTCGGCACTGGATGCGATTATCACCACCGATGATGAAGGGCGCGTAGTGGAGTTCAACCCCTCTGCCAGACGGCTGTTTGAATTCGATCAGGAGGAGGTGATCGGCAAGGATGTTGCCAGTCTGATCATTCCTCAAGAGTATCGGGATGCCCACCATCAGGGGCTCTATCGCGCCAGCCATAATGACCAATATCGCAGCAACCGAAGTCGTATTGAGACAGTGGCCCAGACCATTGAGGGTCGTCGCTTCCCCATTGAGATTACCGTGGTGCAGATGTCACACAACCATCACCACTTCTATACCGCCTTTCTGCGGGACATCAGTGATCGCAAGGCCTTTGAGGAGTCGATGCAGTCGGCAAAAAGAATGCTGGAGATGCGGGTCCATGAACGCACCGAAGAGCTGGTAAAGATCAATCAGGACCTGCAGGACCAGATCATCGAGCGGGTACGCACCGAGGAGCGACTGAAGATCGCACAGGATGCACTGAAGAAGTCGAATCAGAAGCTGGCGGAACATGCCGCCAAGGACAGTTTGACCGGCATTGCCAACCGTCGCAGCTTTGACAACCATCTGTATGAAGAGTGGCGCCGCTGCCAGCGCAACCAGAAGCCAATTGCACTGATCATGTTCGATGTTGATTTCTTCAAGCGCTACAACGATAACTATGGCCATCTGGCTGGAGATGAATGTCTGCGCGCCATTGGCGAACGACTGCGTATCGGGGCATACAGCCAACGTCCTGGTGATCTGGTTGCCCGCTACGGTGGAGAGGAGTTTGTAGTGGTTCTGAGCGAGACTGATGAGGCGGGGGCCACACGGGTTGGAGAGGCTATTCGCAAGGAGATCGCCTCACTGGGAATTGTCCATGAGCGGCGCGAAGATGCCCACGACCCAATCATCACCGTCAGTCTTGGTATCGCCTCAATGACCCCCCATCCTGAGCGCAACCCCGAGGATCTGGTCGCCGCTGCAGATGAGGCACTCTATGCCGCCAAATCAGGAGGGCGTAACCAGCTGGTCGCCTATAGCAAGGTCACCACTCACTAACGTTAAAGTACTAGCACTCGAACAACATTGTATTGCCGGGTACTAGCGTTGCCTGCGCTGGAACAGATCGGTACGGCGACTCACCAGACGATCCAGAAACAGCAGTCCATCGAGGTGATCTGCCTCATGCTGGATCGCCCGCGCCTCAAACCCTTCGCTCTGGTAGTGGTGAAGTTCTCCCCGCTCATCCTGTGCAGTGAACTCGATGCGGGTGGCCCGAATCACGTTACCGGTGTAGTCCGGCACCGACATGCACCCCTCTCGCCCTAGCTCGAACCCCTCCCACTCGGTAATCTCGGGGTTGATCAAAATCAGTCTGCCCTGGTTGGGTACCGGCTTCTTGCGCTTGCCCCGGGTCATTCCGGTCAGGTCTACAATACAGATACGCTGATTATGCCCCACCTGTGGCGCGGCAATACCGATCCCCCCCGGCTGGGTGCGCATAAAGGCCTCCAGTTCCGTGATGAACTGACGCAGCACATCATCAAATTTGGTTACCGGCTCACACTCGCGCTTCAGCCGCTCGTCGGGGTATGTCAGTATCTCCATGAATCCGATTAACCAATCAGGGTTTCAATCTCTTCCACCCGCACATCAATATTCCCGGTCAGTGGTTCGAGCGCCTGGTGGATGGTCTCCTCACCAGCCTGGGCCACCCCCTCAATAATCAGCACATAGATCGGCTGCTCCATTGAACCCCCTACCTGTGAATCGAGATCGGTGATATCAAAACCGGCCTCTGCCAGAGCACCGGTGACCTGCGCCACGATACCGGGACGGTCCGCTCCGTGGACCACCACCCGCAGATCGGGAATCTGGTGCTGGTGGAGACCGGGATCAATTGCATCGATATGGAGGTGTAGTCCAAGTTGTTCGGTCACCGGGTCGAGCACACGGTGGAGCGCATCGATCCCCTCTTCAATCTCCACCATCATCATGATGGTGAAGTTGCAGCCCAGCCGCATCATTGTGGTCTCCCCCAACACCCCGCCGGCCTGGTAGAGCGCCTCGGTCACCTGCGCCACAATTCCAGGTCGGTCCTTCCCCACCAATGACATCATGTACCACTGCTTGTCCATATTACGCCCCTCTCTCATTCAATCCAGATCAGTGTAGCAAACCGACCGGTCACCCCATCTCGACGATAGGAGTAGAAGTCAGGATCGGTCGCGGTATCCCATCCTCCACCATAGACCCCCTCCACCTCCAGCTGCTGCAGGCGCAGCCGTGCCAGCCCCTCCATCGAGGCGAGCCAGCGCCCGTTTTCTGAGGGGGCAAAAAAGGCCTCAGCACGCTCATCCTGCATACAGAAGGCCTCACGCACCTCATCTCCCACCTCATAGGAGCGCTGTCCAATGGCTGGGCCGATCCATATCAACAGTTGATCTCGCGGCACCTCAAAGCGCTGTACCCCTTGAGCAATGACCCCGGCAGCCAGACCACGCCATCCAGCATGCAGCGCCGCCACCTGACTTCCGTTCCGATCCGTAATCAGGATCGGCAGACAGTCTGCGGTCAATACCGCACAAGGGATCTGTGGGGTGGCGCTCCAGCAGCCATCTGCCATCGGCACCATAGCTTGCTCGAAGGGAAGCTGTACTACGGTGGTCCCATGAACCTGATTGAGCCACTGCGGTTGTCGGTTGAATCCAGTCTGTTGCAAGAGCCGGTCACGATTCTCTACAACCATCTCCTCTTGATCCCCCACGTGGGTGGCCAGATTGAAGGCTCCATAGGGGGCCTCACTCACTCCACCATGTCGGGTCGTGACCCAGGTCTGTACATGGGCCGGGGCAGGCCACTCCGCTCTGAAGCCGGATGCGCTCACACCGCATGCTCCTTACGATCCCGACGCAGTTGCTCGATCACCTCCACCATATCGGCAGGCAACGGAGACTCCCGTTCAATCCACTCTCCAGTCATCGGATGCTCCAACCCCAGCCGAGCGGCATGGAGCGCCTGTCGCTTGAAGTTGCGCAGTGCCCCAGCAAAGGATTCACTACTCCCCTTGGGAATCTGCAGACGGTGACCGTAGACCGGATCTCCCAGCAACGCAAAGCGGATATGCTCCATATGAACCCGGATCTGGTGGGTACGCCCGGTCTCCAGCTGCAGACGAATATGGGTATGGGCGCGGAACTTCTCGATCACCCGATAGTGGGTCACCGCCGACTTGCCGCTCTCGGTCACCGCCATCTTCTTGCGATCCACACGGTGGCGCCCGATCGGCTCATCGACCATCCCCCCGGCAGTCATCACCCCCTTGCAGATCGCCTGATACTCCCGCTCCATCGCCCGATCCTGCAGTTGACGCACCAGGTGATTGTGCGCCTCCAGCGTCTTCGCCACCACCAGCACCCCGCTGGTATCCTTGTCAAGACGGTGAACAATCCCCGCACGCGGCACCTCGGCCAGGGCCGGATCGTGGTGCAGCAGTGCATTGACCAGGGTACCGCTCCAGTTGCCTGCCGCTGGATGGACCACCATCCCGGCCACTTTATCGACAAAAAGAATGGCCTCATCCTCGTAGAGAATATTGAGTGGAATCGCCTCCGGCTGCCACTGCACCACCTCCTCCGGCCCTGTCCGCAGGGTCACCAGCTCTCCCTCTGCAACCGGATCTCTGGGACGACGCTGCTCACCATTGATCTGAGCATCCCCCGCCTTGATCCAGCTCTGCAGACGGCTTCTGGAGAATTCCGGGCAGAGGGCCGCCAGCGCCACATCAAAGCGCTTACCGGAGAGCTCAGCCGGAATGGTTACGGTAGTGGTCGATAATTCCCCTGCAACCTCATCACTTCTCTGCCCTCCACTCTGTTGCGGTTCCATACCCTTTTCGCTACCCTTCCCACTCCATTGATGACTGCTGCCTGTTTTCGACAACCATGATGCGCCCATTCTCCACCATCCTCCTGCTGGTTTCCATCTTCGCAACCACTTTATCGGGCTGCTCCCTGCTGCCGGAACAGATCGACGTCACCAAGGATTGGTCGGCCAACCGCTTCTATTTCGAGGCCCATGAGGCGATGGTAGAGGGAGATTACGAGAAGGCGGTTGATTTCTTCGAGAAGCTGCAGGCCCGCTTCCCCTACGACAAGCACGCAATGCAGGCGCAGATCGAAATCATCTACACCTACTACAAGTGGGGAGAGAGTGAATCAGCCATTGCCGCTGCAGACCGCTTCATCAAGCAGCACCCCAGCCACCCCAATGTCGACTACGTCTACTACATGCGCGGGCTGGTCAACTACAACGCCGGAGAGACCCTGCTCACCAAGTTTGTCCCCACCGATCCCGGCATGCGTGACCCCAAGGCGATGCGCGAGGCATTCCAGTACTTCTCCAAACTGGTGGAGCAGTTCCCCGACAGCAAATACAGCGCCGATGGGCGCAAGCGCATGCTCTACACCCGCAACAAGCTGGCTGAACATGAGCTCCATGTCGCCCGCTTTTACATGGGACGTGAGGCCCATGTAGCTGCTGTAAAACGCACCCAATATGTGATCGAGAACTTTCAGAAAACCCCTTCAGTAAGAGAGGCACTGCTACTGCAGATAGAGCTCTACAACAAGATGGGGATGGAGGAGATGGCGGCCGATACACAGCGGGTCTATGACCTGAACTACAAACAGCCGTAATTTTTCCTCTTCAACGGGAGCGGAAGCCGGAGGTGATAGGGTAACGTCGATCCCGCCCGAAGGCCCGCAAGGTGATCTTGGCACCCGGTGGCGCCTGTCGTCGTTTGTACTCATTGTTGTCAACCAGGCGAATCACTCGATTCACCACCGCAGCCTCAAACCCTGCAGCAATGATCTCCTCGGCACACTGATCCTCTTCGATATAGCGCTCCAGAATCGGATCCAGCACCTCATAGGGGGGCAGGGAGTCGGAGTCCTTCTGATCGGGGGCCAGCTCTGCCGAAGGGGGGCGATCGATCACCCGCTGCGGGATCACCTCATCCTCTCCATCGGCACGCGCCTGCCGGTTACGCCACTCAGCCAGACGGTAGACCAGCAGCTTGGAGAGATCCTTCAACGGTGCAAAGCCACCCGCCATATCTCCATACAGCGTGGCATAGCCGACCGACATCTCGCTCTTGTTCCCGGTGGTCAGCAGCATCCGGTTCTTCTTGTTGGCAATCGCCATCAGGATCACCCCGCGACAGCGGGCCTGGATATTCTCCTCGATGGCATCGACCTCGGTGCCGACAAACTCCTCGGAGAGGGTTTCAAGAAAGGCATCAAAACTGGGCTTGATGGGGATCACCCGAAACAGAATCCCCAACCGCTCCGCCTCGGCTCGTGCATCCTCGACACTCATCTGGGCGGTATAGCGTGAGGGCATCGACACCCCCTCCACCCGCTCCGGCCCCAGCGCATCGACCGCAATCGCCAGCGTCAGCGCCGAATCGATCCCGCCTGACAACCCCATGATGACTCCAGGGAAACCATTTTTCTCCACATAGTCACGGGTTGCCAGTACCAGTGCACTGTAGACCTCTTCTTCGGAAGAGAGCTCTT
This sequence comes from uncultured Piscirickettsiaceae bacterium, assembly GCA_964344805.1. Lineage (GTDB taxonomy): Bacteria > Pseudomonadota > Gammaproteobacteria > Thiopontia. The sequence goes on from CAYFOU010000007.1 coordinate 22,621, forward strand.
TGGTCACACAAGGAGCCGCTACTCCAGCATCATAAAGATAGAGCCCCTCGCTGAAATGGTCTCCGCAGAGCCGCTGCTCTCCATGCCCATCCATCACAAAGGAGCCGCCATCAAAGATCAACTCATCCTGCCCTCCAACCTGATTGACATAGACCACCGGCACACCATGTGTACTGCAGTGGTTGCGGATCATCACCTCACGCTCTCCCCTCTTGCTGGCGTGGTAGGGCGAGGCGTTAAGATTGAGCACCATCCCGGCCCCGGCATCCACCGCCTGCTGCATCACCTGCGGATGCCAGAGATCCTCACAGATGGTAATCGCCAGTGTGGTTCCATTGAGTGCAAACAGGGCGGGCTGCTCTCCAGCCACAAAGTAGCGCTTTTCATCAAACACCCCATAGTTGGGCAGCTCCTGCTTGTAATAACTGATCTCAATGGCACCACCACGCAGCAGTGAAGCGGCATTGTAGAGTCGCCCATCCTTCCCCCGCGCAGGATGGCCCACCACCAAGGCAATCTCCTCCGAGACGCTGGAGAGTTCCACCATTGCAGCCTCCACCTGCTGTTGAAAACCGGGGCGCAGTAACAGGTCCTCCGGTGGATAGCCGGTCAACGAGAGCTCGGGAAAGAGGACCAGATCGGCCCCCTCCGCCCTCGCCTGGCGGGCAAAACCGACCATTTTGTCGACGTTCTCCTGCAACGCCCCAACGTGGGGGTTGATCTGTGCCAGGGCAATGCGCACGCTCGCCATCGTTACCATCCACTCCATCCGCTTCAAAGAGCGCTCTATTCTAACCGACTACCTGCTCTGTCACAGTCTGCCAATACACGTTAACGCCATTTGAATCAGCAGTGATAATTGAGGATATTTTAACGCATCCTAATAAAAGCCGACTCTTCTCAGGATTAGTTGATTTAATTGACATTACCCTTTTTTTTGATAAGTTTAATAGATGTTTGCCTAACCCTTTCAGGCTAGGCAAACACCTCAAAAATAACTATAAAAATCTTTATAAATAGATAGTTACATAATTGATACAAGGAGGAGTTATCCATGACTACCCAGAAAATCGGGATCGACAACTTTATGATGTTAGGCCAGGTTCTGGCCGAATATGGGCTGAAGGCAAACATCCTGCCAACGGAGGAACAGATCGAAATCTTTGACCCCTACGGCAACAGCGTACGCAAGAAATTCTCCGACCTGCTCTACGGCAAGGAGGGGTGCATTGTCTGCATCCGCAAGGTCGCCGAGCGTTTCGAGAAACTGAAATTTCCCAGTATGCGCGGCGCCAATGCAGGGGATACTGCACTGGCCTGAATAGGTACAAAAATCAGACGGCCTGCCGTTCCGGCAGGCCGTCTTTTTTATGGTCGCTGCAACGCACCCCCTGTACGCTCCCTGCGCCAGTTATAGAGTCGCTTCTGAATCTCCATCACCACAACCAGCAGCAGCGCAATCCCCAATAGCTGTAGCCAGTGATCCAGTGAGATCGGCTCCACCTTCAGCACCTGCTGCAGCCACGGGATATACATTGCACTGATATGGACCAGCTGCGCCAATACCGTACCAAATAGCAGCAGTCGATTACGCAGTGGCGAATGGTTGAACACCGAAAGGGTCTCCGAGCGGCAGTTGAAGACATGAACATTTTCAAATAGCACCATCAGCAACAGGGTGCTGTTCCTGGCCGCATCAACACTCAGCCCCAAACTGTGGGTAAGGTGCCAGTAGAGGATAAATGCGGTAATCCCCATGGTCAGACTGGAGACAATGATCCGCTCCACCATCACCCGATTGAAGATCGGCTCCTCCGGAGCGCGGGGTGGATGGCGCATCTCATCCCCCTCTGCCGGTTCGAAAGCGAGGGCCACATGCTGAATGCCGTTGGTGACCAGATTGAGCCAGAGCAGTTGCGCCGGTAGCAGCGGCAGTGGAATCGCGGCCAGTAGTGCCAGAAAGAAGAGCACCACCTCTGCCGCCCCGGTGGAGATCAGCAGAAAGATCACCTTGCGCACATTGGCATAGGCGATGCGCCCCTGCTCCACGCCGGAGGCAATGGAGATAAAGCGGTCATCGGCAAGGATCAGATCGGCACTCTCCCGCGCCACATCGGTCCCCTTCTTCCCCATCGCCACACCGACATTGGCTGCATTCAGGGCCGGGGCATCGTTGGCCCCATCCCCGGTCATCGCGACAAAGTGGCCGCCCCGGATCAGCGCACGGGTGATCGCCACCTTCTGCGAGGGATCGACACGGGCAAACACCCGCCCCCCTGCAACCAGCCGATCCACGGCCGCCTCCCCCTCTTCGGCGGCATGCATCAGGTCCTGGCCGGTCACCACCTGCTCCATCGAATCCGCCATCCCCAGCTCACGCGCAATCGAAAGTGCAGTCACCGGATGGTCTCCGGTGACCATCGCCACCTCAATCCCGGCGGCACGGCAGCTCGCTACCGCAGTGGCAGCCTCAGGGCGTAGTGGATCGATCATCCCGACCAACCCGACAAAGGTCAAACTTTGAAGCATGCCGCTCTCCAGCTTTTCGGCACCTTCGCTTCGCTCCCCTCGGGCCACCGCCAGTACCCGATACCCTTCGGCGGCCAGCTGCTCCGCCTGCTGCTGCAGCTGTGTCCAATCCAGGGCTACTGGCCCATTGGCATCATCCATCATCGAGCACATCGGCAATAGTGCTTCCAGTGCCCCTTTTACCAGTATCTCGCTTCCTGCCCCGGTCTTGTGCAGTGTGGCCGAGTAGCGGTGCTCCGCCTCGAATGGAATCTCTCCAAGTAGTGGTCGCTGCTCCATCAACGGGTGACGGTGAACCCCCAGATGGTGAGCAAAGTGGAGCAGGGCAATATCGACGGTATCTCCATGCTGCTCCCACTCCCCCTCTTTAAACTCCAGCCACGCCTCATTATTGAGGGTGACACTCTCGGCCAGCCGCTGCAGCCGACCCTGCGCCGCCGCATCAAGCTGTTCCCGTCCCTCAATCTGCAGGGTATGCGCCTCTCCAGATTGGAAGGCAATCTTCCACGGTGCCTCACCCGGCCACGCCACCACACGGGCCGTCATCTCGTTGAGGGTGAGGGTGCCGGTTTTGTCCGAGGCGACAAAGGTACAGGAGCCCAACGCCTCGACCGAATGGAGCCGCCGCACCACCACATTACGTCGTGACATGCGGGTGACACCAATCGCCAGGGTAACAGTGATGGCAACCGGCAGCCCCTCCGGAATCACCGAAACCGCGAGCGCCACCGCCAGCATGAAGATCTCCTGTAGCGGCACCCCACGCATCAATTCAACCACCGCCAACAGCAGCACGATTACTCCTACTGCAATCGCCACCATCTTGGTAAAGCGCTCCATCCGCTGCAGCAACGGGGGTTTGGCGCTCTCGCTGATCGAGAGGGACTGGGCAATGCCACCAATCTCGGTGGCACCGCCAGTAGCAACCACTACCCCCTGTCCCCGCCCACGGATCACCATCGAACCACTGAAGAGCATGTTGAGACGGTCGGCGACCAGAGTGTCGGCCGGGTAGACCTCATCGGGCCGCTTGCCAACCGACAGCGACTCACCGGTAAGCAGCGACTCATCCACCTCCAGCTCATGGGCGTGCAGCAGACGAATATCGGCCGGTACCCGATCTCCGGAGGCGAGGGTCACCCGATCTCCCGGCACCAGCTGCTCCGCATCGATGGGCTGCGGGGTACCGTCACGCACCACAGTGGTGACCGTTTTCACCATCGAACGCAGCGCCTGTGCACTGCGTTCGGCCGAATGCTCCTGAACGGTACCGATCACGGTGTTGATCACCAATACCCCGAAGATGAAGATGGCATCGGTGGTGTGGTCCAGCCCCAGCGATACCAATGCCGCCAGCAGCAGCACATAGATCAGCGGGCTGGCGAATTGGCGCAACAGGATGGTGAAGAGCCCGATGCCCGGCGGTTCCGGGAGACGATTCAGCCCGACCTCTATCTGCCTGCTTTTGATCTGTTCCGGATTCAATCCAGCATCACCACTATCAAGCTGCTCCAGCAGTGGTTCGGCGGCAATGGCGTGAGGCGCTTCAATCATGGCGATGGTGGGGATGATGATGTGAATGGCGGTGGTGAGGACACGAGCGCTTGTGCTGCTCATAGCGACGGCGGTTCTCCGGATTACGCAGATACTTCTCCAACCAGACCTGGCTGTTTCGATAGGCCCACGCCATTATCTCCGGCCCCCTGGCTGCCGAAGTACAGAGCTTCTCCGCTCGAGGTTCAATGCCGACTCGCCCCAGATCAAGACGGTCTGCATCCCAACAGGTCTGTACCGTGACAACCTCCTCGGTAGTGCCATCGGTATGGTGGTTGCATGCACGCTGCAGCAGTGCCATCTCCTCATCCGTGGGTGCAATCAGCCCCTGCTGCTGGAACTCCAGGGCCAATGCAGCCCCTCGACTACCGTGCCCCGGATCCCGATGCTCATTCTCCCGTTGTGAATCGTGAAACAGCGCAAACAGCTCCACCACATTGGGGTTGGCTCCGGTCTGCTGCGCCAGTCGCAGACCAATGGCACGTACCCGGAACCAGTGGGCGGGGCCATGTGCCCCCCGGGTAGAGAGTGGATAATGGGAGACGACGCGGTGAATCAGCGCTGGTGTGAGCAGGGTGGATCGCTTCATATCGTCAGCTTACCCCATCCATCTATCAGGATTATTTCGGCGAGATGGAAACAAGCGGTTCACTCCGCCTCTTCCTTCTCCTCGGCCCGCGCCCGCAGCTCCTCCTGCTGCTTCATCATCACATGGCGCTCGATAATGGCGGAGTTGGTCTTGGAGATGGCCCGAAACTGCACCGCCATCTGATATTTTCCATAGCTACTCCCTTTCGCCTTCTGGATATCCTTCACCAGTGCCAGCGCCCGAATCTCCTCCAGATTGTCAAAGCGGATGGTAATATCGATCGCCTCACTCAACGAATAGGCCTCATTGGCGTAGAAGCGGCAACCACCGACGCTGAAGTTGATCGGCTGTCGTCCAGTATCCTCCACCGCTCCCCCCTGCGCCACCTTCAGCACCTCATCCAGCTTCTCATTCATCGCCTCCAGCGCATGGGCAACATGGACCTCTTTCATCATCAGTTTGAGCATGGAGATCGACTCCAGCACCTTCTTGTTGGCCTTGACCAACCCCTCCAGCCCCTTGCCATAGAAGATCTCCTCCGCAACCCGCTTCACCTGGCTGCGCGGCACATAGTGGATACTGACTTGGGCCTCATCATTGACCCGGAAGTACTGGCGCTTGTTTGCAGACATCACTCACTCCGTTATTGGATGTACCACTCTCAACTATACAAAAAGGGGATAACGGCGACAAAAATAATCGACGTCCTCCCCAAACAGGCGTATCATCTGCCTCCTTTTTAAGCAGCACCCTACCCCTGATGCAGATTGGTCCCTACATTTTGAAGAACAACCTGATTCTCGCACCAATGGCGGGGGTAACCGATCGCCCGTTCCGCCAGCTCTGCCGCAGTCTGGGGGCCGGGATGGCAGTCTCCGAGATGGTCTCCTCCAACTCCCTGCTGTGGGGCAGTGAGAAGACCAAACGGCGTGCCGACCATAGTGGTGAGCCCGACCCCAAATCGGTACAGATCATGGGTGCTGATCCAGCAATGATGGCGGAGGCAGCCAAGTACAACGCCGGCAACGGGGCGCAGATCATCGATATCAATATGGGGTGCCCGGCAAAGAAGGTGTGCAATGTTGCTGCCGGCTCTGCACTGATGAAAGATGAGCAGCTGGTGGGGAAAATTCTGGAATCAGTGGTGGAAGCGGTCGATGTGCCAGTCACCCTGAAGATCCGTACCGGCTGGGATCGAGAGAACCGTAATGCCCCCACCATTGCCCGGATTGCTCAGGAGTCTGGCATTCAGGCTCTGGCAATCCATGGTCGCACCCGTGCCGACGCCTATCGAGGCGAGGCGGAGTACGAGACCATCGCAGCGGTGAAACAGCAAATCTCCATCCCGGTGATCGCCAATGGCGATATCACCTCACCGCAAAAGGCACTGGAGGTACAGCAACAGACCGGTGCCGACGCACTGATGATTGGCCGCGCGGCACAAGGCAAGCCGTGGATCTTCCGCTCCATCTTCCACTTTATGGAGACCGGAGAGCTGTTACCTGATCCCACCACCGAAGAGGTGCGCGACCTGCTGATGGGGCACCTGGAGAATCTCTATAGCTTCTATGGGGAGTACACTGGAGTACGGGTCGCCCGCAAACATATCTCCTGGTATAGCAAGGGGCAGCGCCACGGTGCCGCCTTCCGGCAATCCGTGAACAGAGTGGACTCTGCCGAGGAGCAGCTGCGAATGACCCGCGAATTCTTTGCCCAGATCCTGGAACATCAACAGGAGTCAGTACTCCAACAGCATGATAATTACGAATACAGCAGTTCAGAATACCGCCAGATGCAAAGCGGACGACTGCAGGACTGGCATTAGCCAATTCAAGAGAGGACAATGAAGCAGATGGCGATATTCTGGACTGCCCGTAGGGAGCTATCCACATCACCCGATACGGCGTTACAACCATTTGATATAGAGTGGCTATACCTGCACGGTTGCGCCTTGTCTCAGGCGATGTGGATTAGCTCTGTATCCGTAATTATCATGCTGTTGGAGTACCGGGCATGAGCAATGGCTGTGGCTCCCTGCGCAACTGCGTACGCACCAATCTGGAGGAGTTCTTCAACCACCTGGAAGACTCACAGACCAGCGATCTCCACCAACGCATCCTGCGTGAAGTCGAGCCCCCACTGCTGGAGCTGACCCTGAAGCAGTGCAACGGCAACCAGTCCCACGCCGCCAAGATGTTGGGGATCAATCGTAACACGCTAAAAAAGAAGATGGATCTCTACCAGATCTCCGCACGTTAACCATTTTTTAATACTTTATTATTGCAAGGACCCACTGATGAAAATTACCCGCGCACTGATCAGCGTCTCTGACAAGACCGGCATTGTCCCCTTCGCCCAGAAACTGGCCGAACAGGAGGTGGAAATCCTCTCTACCGGCGGTACTGCCAAGCTGCTGGCCGAAAATGGCCTCACCGTGGTGGAGGTCTCCGACTACACCGGCTTCCCCGAGATGATGGATGGTCGCGTCAAGACCCTGCACCCGAAGGTGCATGGTGGACTGTTGGGGCGTCGCGGCACCGATGAGGCGGTAATGGAGGAGCACGGTATTCCTCCAATCGATCTGGTAGTGGTCAACCTCTACCCATTCGAGCAGACCGTCGCCAATCCTGATTGTGATCTGCCTACTGCGATTGAGAATATTGATATCGGCGGTCCAACCATGCTGCGCGCTGCAGCCAAGAATCACGCCGCAGTAACCGTGGTGGTCGATGCTGCCGACTATGAGCGCGTGCTGGTCGAGATGGGGGCAAACGGTGGTGCCGTCAGCGATGCCACCCGCTTCGATCTGGCGGTGAAGACCTATGAGCACACCGCCCACTATGATGGTGCCATCGCCAACTATCTGGGGCGCATCGGTGCCGACGGCGAGAAGTCCAACTTCCCCCGCACCTTCAACAGCCAGTACATCAAGACCCAGGAGATGCGCTACGGTGAGAACCCACATCAGAAGGCGGCCTTCTATGTCGAGGCCAATGCAGTAGAGGGCTCTATCAGTTCAGCAAAACAGATCCAGGGCAAGGAGCTCTCCTACAACAACATCGGTGATACCGATGCAGCACTGGAGTGTGTGAAGCAATTTGACGAGTCCCCTGCCTGTGTCATCGTCAAGCACGCCAACCCCTGTGGGGTTGCCTATGGCGAATCCCTGCTGGAATCCTATGATCGTGCCTACAGCACCGATCCCGAGTCTGCATTCGGCGGTATCATCGCCTTCAACCAGCCACTGGATGGTGAGACCGCACGTGCGATCATTGACCGCCAGTTTGTTGAGGTAATCATCGCTCCTGCAATCTCCGATGAAGCCGTTGCCGTGGTGGCCGAGAAGAAGAATGTCCGTCTGCTGGTATCCGGCTCCTGGGCCGAGGATCAGGCCCGCCTCGACATGAAGCGGGTCAATGGCGGTCTGCTGGTTCAGGATGCCGATCTTCTACTCAGCAACGACATTACCGTTGCCACCCAGCGCCAGCCAACCGAGCAGGAGATGAATGACCTGCTCTTCAGCTGGAAAGTGGCCAAGTTCGTCAAGTCCAACGCCATTGTCTACGGCAAGAACAATATGACCATCGGTGTCGGTGCCGGCCAGATGAGCCGCATCAACTCCGCCCGCATCGCCGGAATCAAGGCAGAGCATGCCGGTCTGGAGGTTCCCGGATCAGTGATGGCCTCGGACGCCTTCTTCCCGTTCCGTGACGGTATTGATGCTGCCCATGAGGCGGGGATCACTGCGGTGATCCAGCCCGGTGGCTCGATGCGTGATGAGGAGGTGATTGCTGCAGCCGATGAACACGGTATGGCGATGGTGTTCACAGGAATGCGTCACTTTAGACACTAAACGACATCCTCTACAGAGAAGGTAGGAATCATGAAAGTATTGGTAATTGGAAGTGGTGGTCGTGAACATGCACTGGCCTGGAAGGCAGCACAATCAGCCGACGTAGAGGTGGTCTATGTCGCCCCCGGCAACGCAGGCACCGCACGTGAACCGAAGCTGGAGAACGTTGCAATTGGTGTAGAGGCGATTGATGAGCTGGTCGCCTTTGCCAAGGATAATTCCATTGATCTCACCATCGTCGGCCCAGAGGCACCACTGGTACTCGGTGTGGTCGATGCCTTCCAGGCAGCCGGTCTGCGCTGCTTCGGCCCCTCCAAGGGGGCGGCCCAACTGGAGGGCTCCAAATCGTTTACCAAGGATTTCCTCGCCCGTCACAATATCCCGACTGCTGCCTACGGCAACTTTACCGATCTGGATGAGGCACTTGCCTACCTGAAAGAGGTCGGTGCACCGATCGTGGTCAAGGCCGATGGCCTTGCTGCAGGCAAGGGGGTAATCCTTGCGCAGACGCTGGAGGAGGCGGAGGCTGCTGTACGCGACATGTTGGCCGGGAACGCCTTTGGTGATGCCGGTCACAAGGTGGTGATCGAGGAGTTCCT
>CAYFOU010000008.1:0-893 GCA_964344805.1 uncultured Piscirickettsiaceae bacterium
GAGTCCTTGCCCACCGGAATACAGATATCCAGCTGCTGACACAATTCGGAAACCGCCTTGACGGTATCAAACAGCGCTGCATCCTCACCGGGATGACCCGCTGGGGCCATCCAGTTGGCGGAGAAGCGCACCTGATCCAATGACTCGATCCTTGAGGCCATGATGTTGGTCAGTGCCTCACCGATCGCCATGCGGCCCGAGGCGGCTGGCTTCAGCAGTGCGGTCGGGGCCGCCTCCCCCAGTGCGGTCGCCTCACCACTGTAGCTGTCGAAGCTGGTGGTGGTCACCGCCACATCAGCCACCGGCACCTGCCAGGGACCGACCATCTGGTCCCGTGCCACCAATCCGGTTACCGTACGATCCCCGATGGTGATCAGAAACGACTTGTTGGCCACCGTCGGTAGACGCAGCACACGGTAGGCCGCCTCGTTGAGATCGATCTGCTCGGTCTCGAACTCCGGCTTGTGGAAGGTCTTGTGCTTCACATCACGCAACATCTTTGGTGGCTTGCCAAAGAGGACATCCATTGGCAGATCGATCGGACTGTTGTCGAAGTGGCCATCACCCAGGATCAGCCGCTGCTCCTCGGTCGCCTCACCGATCACTGCATAGGGGCAGCGCTCACGCTCGCAGAGCGCCTTGAACTCTTCAATGCGTTCTACAGAAATGGCGAGGATATAGCGCTCCTGCGCCTCGTTACACCAGATCTCCAGTGGTGCCATCCCCGGCTCATCATTGGGGACAGTACGCAGCTCGAACTTGCCGCCACGACCACAGTCATTGACGATCTCCGGCACCGCATTGGATAGACCTCCGGCACCAACATCATGGATCGAGACAATCGGATTGTCGTCACCGAGCTGCCAGCAGCGGGCGATCACCTCCTGACAGCG
>CAYFOU010000008.1:903-13983 GCA_964344805.1 uncultured Piscirickettsiaceae bacterium
TACCGAGGCGAAGTCGAGACTTTCAGAACTCTTGCCACTGGTCATCGAGGAGGCGGCACCACCACCGAGACCGATCAGCATAGAGGGGCCACCAAGCACCACAATCTGGGTACCGGCCGGAATCTCGTTCTTCTCCACATCGGGGCGACGGATATTGCCCATACCGCCGGAGAGCATGATCGGCTTGTGGTAACCACGTACCTCCTCTCCATCCGGCCCAGGCACCTTCTCCTCGAAGGTACGGAAGTAGCCGTGGATCGCCGGGCGACCAAATTCATTATTGAAGGCAGCGGCACCGATCGGCGCCTCCAGCATAATATCCAACGCCGTCACAATACGTGATGGCTTGCCGTGGTCGGTCTCCCACGGCTGCTCGGCACCGGGAATGCGCAGATTGGAAACCGAGTAGCCGGCCAGCCCCGCCTTCGGCTTGGCCCCGCGCCCGGTGGCTCCACCATCACGGATCTCACCACCGGCACCGGTTGCAGCACCGGGGAACGGGGAGATCGCCGTCGGGTGGTTGTGGGTCTCCGCCTTGTAGACGATGTCGATCTCCTCTTTCTGGCTCTGGTACTGCCCGTTCTGCGGGAAGAAGCGTTCCCCCTCAAACCCGGCTACCACCGCCGCATTGTCCTTGTAGGCAGAGAGCACCCCTTCGCTATTGTTGTGGTGGGTGGCACGGATCATTCCGAACAGGGTCTCATCACGCGACTCCCCATCGATGATCCAGTCGGCGTTGAAGATCTTGTGACGGCAATGCTCGGAGTTGGCCTGGGCAAACATCATCAACTCGACATCATTGGGGTTGCGTCCCATCGCCTGGAAGTTCTCCACCAGATAGTCGATCTCATCCTCCGCCAGCGCCAGCCCCAGTTCACCATTGGCCTGTTCCAGCGCGATACGCCCGCCACCAAGGATATCGACACTGGTCAGCGGTGCCGGTTCAGTGGAGGTAAACAGCGCCTCCGCCTCCTCGGTCGACTCCAGCACCGTTTCGGTCATGCGGTCATGGATCATCGCCAGTAGCTGCATCTCGGCATCACCATCCAGTTCACCCTCCACCTCAATCCCCCAGAGGATGCCGCGCTCAATTCTGTGCACCGCATCGAGACCACAGTTGTTGGCGATATCAGTCGCCTTGGTGGCCCAGGGGGAGATGGTACCGATACGGGGAACCACCACCCACTTCCGGCCAGTGATCACCGTATCCGCATGGGCAGGACCATACTCCAACAGTCGCTCCAGCACACTCTGCTGCTCATCACTCAACGCGCTATGAAGATCGACAAAGTGGAGCCACTGGGTAGTGACTCCCTTGATTGCAGGCAGCGCCTCTGCAAGCTGGCGTTCTACTTTCTCAATACGAAACCGGGATAGCGCGGGGCCACTTTCAATGATCAACATAGCTTTCAAATTCCTTGTAACCGCAAGAGCGTTTCTGGTTTGCGATGGTTGCACCGCAAAAAGGGGTATTTTAATCGTTTTTCTCGATGTGGAGTGGCAGGGTGACCACAATGGTTACCCCCTGATTGATGCCATCACTTCTGATCTCAATATCCCCCCCGAGACTCTTCACAAAGTTGCCACTGGCATGAAGCCCAAAACCGGACCCTTCCGCCTTGGTGGTGAACCCGAAGGTAAAGAGCGACTTTTTCACCTCAGGATCGATACCGACCCCATTATCCCGCACCACCAGTATAAATTGATTATCCTGCAGCACTTTGCCCTCTACCTCAATCTTGCCAACCAACCCCTGCTCCTTACCCAGACGGCTGCGGATCGACTCCATGCTGTTCTTGATCAGATTCAACACCATCTGCATAAAGGGGTTTCTCGGCAGAGTGACATACTGCAGCTCCGGGGCCAGTCTGATCTCGAACTGGATGCCGTAGCGATCCAGGCTGTCCTGAATCATCTCCTGACAATCAAGAACGGTCTGCTCCAGGGCAAACTGGGTGATATGGGTCCCCCCTTTCGAGGCCTTCTGCTGCAGGGAGATGATCTCACCAATATGCTGGATACTCTTGCCCAGCTTTTCCTCCACCCCTCCAAGTCCATCCTCACCAACGCTGTCTCCAACCACCTTGGCGGTGGAGCGGAACACCCTGCCAGCCCACTCGATATGGGCCTTCATCTGTACCGGATCAGCCATCGCTGCATCATTACTGAGTAGTGCCTCAGAGCGCTCATTCCCCTGCTGCAGTGCACTGGTGACGATATCCATCCCCTTTTTCAGGCCACGCAACTTCATTACATGGCTGATCGATCCAGTGACGGTATTGCCAATATTGTGGAGCACCGAGGCACTCATCTCGGCCACACCAGCCTGGAAGGCGGCATCCTGCTCCTGCTCCTCCATGCGCTTGCGGTCACGCAGGTCACTGCAGACCAGCACCTCCCCCTCAATATCCCCATTGATCGAGATCAGCAGTGACCTCGAGAGCAGCACTGGAACCTTGCCTCGAATGCTAATCATCATCGTCTCGCGGTTATTGAATACCCCCTGAAACAGCCTCTCCTCCGAGACAAACAGTGCACGAATGGCATCGGCATACTGTTTACGAATCCAGCTGGTCTCATACCCACTCAACTGGCTGAATGCGGGATTACTGAGTTGCACCTTGCCATTGGCATCCAGTACCAGCACCCCTTCCCCCATCGAGGCAAGAATCTCCTCCAGATTCTTCAGCGAGGTGGTGGTGTTATAGAGCCCCTCGGTCATACGGTTAAAGGATTCCGCCAACTGTCCCAGCTCATCATTGCGCACTACCTTGGCCTGCACATCAAAATGGCCCTTCCGTACCTCGGCAAAACGGCGCGACAGGCTCTCGATCGGCCCCACAATGGAGACAGCACCACGCCACGCCACCGGCAGAATAATCAGTATCAACAGCCCCAGACTAACCACTGTACGGTAGAGCAGTTCCATCGCCCCCATCAGCGCCTGTTCACGATTGATCTTGGCCACCAACCCCCACCCCAGACGGGTGACCGGAGCCCATGCCGCCAGCACCTGATTATTTTCATAATCGACCGAAAAGCCGGAATCGACCATTCCCTGCAGCGCGTATTGCATCGGCAATGCCAGCCCGCTACCAATGGTAATCCGCTTCTGCAGTGCCTCTTCATCGGAAAAGAGGAGCTGATTGAGAAAGGTAAGGGCTTCCCCCACCTGCATCCCCAGTACCACCTCACTCCCCTCTTCCATCCCCTGACGATCCTGTACAATGGTGTTGATACGGTCGAGCGGAAACTGGAACAGCAGCACCCCAAGTCGCTCCTCTCCCTCATGGTCATAGATCGGTGAGGCGAGGAATCCGGCAGGGTCCATCTGTGAAGGGAGGTAGCGCTCCAGCCCATTCATCACCACCGCATCACGATCCTCTTCCTCCATCGCCAGCTGCCATGCCTTGCCCAGCGCAGTATCCCGGTGCGGACCATGGGTCAGATTGGTGGCAAAATCGATCTCCTTGACCACACTGTAGAGGAGGTCTCCCTTCAGATCGACCAGAAAGATGTCGTAATAACCAAACTCCTGCCGGTAATCCCGCAATATCGGGTGGATGCGGTTATGAAGTCGGCTGTAGTCACTACCATCTCCGGCATCATTCAGCCACTCCTTCTGCCCAATCTCAAAGGGGTTATCGGAGATGTAGAGTGATTGTGCATGGTGAGTCGTTGGGCTGGCTGGGTAGATCTGTGCAAACGCTACTGCCTCTTCAGAGGAGAGGCTGGAGAGCACCTGCTGCTGATAGAAGTCGCGCAGCCCCGCCGACTCATCATCAATTCCATTGACATTGGCATGTTTCGGCAACTGATCCAGCAGCACACCAAAGGCGACTGGTAGCTGCTGCAGCGCCTCCACCACAATCGGGCTACGGGAGAGGGTTCTCACCTGCCCCTCCATCTGCTGGAAGTAGGCCTCGATCTCACGCACCTTGAGATCACGCACCGCCATCATGTGCTCCATCTCCTTGCGCTCCAGCGCCTTCTTCGCCTGCTGATAGCTGAATCCACCAAACAGCGCCAGCGGCACCAGCCCCAGCAGGACCAAAATCAACAGCAGCCGGTTTCTGAGATTGAGGGTAAACACGATTGAAGTTTTGAAATGGGGACGTGCGCGATGATTCAGTAGCTCAGCAACGATTTCCAGCCACTGTTCTGAATACGGTAGAAGCCATTGCGATTGAGGCCGGTCATCACCACCAGATCAGAGCCCTGATAGCCGTTACGGGTAAAGTCGATGGCAACCCCCCCCAGATCATAACGACTCCCCCGCACCGCCTTGAGGAAGGCTTCACGGGTGATGCTCCCCTCTATGCTCTGTCGCGCATTGAGCACGATCTTGCCTACCAGATACCCTTCCAGTGAGACCAGACCGAACTGCGCTTTGAGCGCCGCTCTCGCCTCCCGAATGATCGGCAGCTCATCCTCTGCCAGTGGAACCACCTGGGTCATCACCACCCGGTCCAGCAGCCCCCAGCGATCCAGCAGGGCATGAAAATGACCGGCCCCGGTAAAGGAGACCGCAGAGATCAGCCACTGCTCCCCACTCTTGCGCGCCTGCTGGATAAAGCGGGCGATATTGTCATAGGCCCCCACCGTCACCACCAGACGACACGGCTGCCCGCTCTCCTGTTCCCAGTTCTTCAGTGACTTGTAACCATTCAATACATTACGGGTATTGCGACGGTAGACCCCCACCGGCCCAATATAGTTGCGCGCCGGGTTGACCCCTTTCTTGCCCATCACCTGCTGCAGCGCCTTGAGCTGTGCAGGGTCGGCATTGAGCTGCTTCAATGCATCGATCACTCCCTGCAGTCCCGCCATGCCGTAACCATCATTCTGCACATAGGCACAGACCTGATCGGTAGTGATCCCCCCCTCCTCCACCGCCTGATGGATCACCGCAGCAGTCTCCTGCAGATAGCTGGCACGATAGTTGATGATCTCCCCCTTGCCGGGGCGCAGGATACCGGCACCGGTAAAGAAACCGACCGCCGGGATATCATTCTGATCCAGAATCGGCAACGAGACCTTTGCGGTAGGGGTCCCGACATTCCCCACCATCAGGAAGATCCCCTCCTTGCGACGCACCATGCGCTGTACCGCAGGCACCGTCTTCGAAGGCTCATAGTTATCATTCAGATAGTGAATCTGGACGGTATGCTCTCCCACTCTTTTGCCCTGCAGTGCAGCATCCAGACCCCGCCTCATCCCCTGCCCCAGCCCCTGTGCCTTCCCCTTGAGCGCAAGTACCGAACCCAGATGGATGGTATCTGCCGAGACTCCATTTTTCAGTGCAACCGCATTCAGCGGGTTACCCAGCAGGGTGCCGAACAGCAGAATGGTAGCGGACAAGCGCCCTCTCACAGCGCCAGCTCCATGATGGCCGTCTCCAGTTCGGTACGGGCAAACGGTTTGTAGTTGAAGTAGATCGGTGCCGTGGGCAACGCCGCCTTCAGCTCGCTCTCGGAGTGGTCGGAGAAGGCGGTCACAAAGACAATCGGCAATTGCGGCTGCAGCCGCCGAATCAGGATTGCCGTCTCCTTGCCATCCATACCCGGCGGCAGACGCATATCGAGAAACAGCAGCTGAAATGGTTTTCCGATATCTATAGCGGACTTCACCGCCTCTACCGCTTCTTCTCCCTGATCCACCAATGTGACATCACACTGGCTCTCCTGTTCAGACTCCTCCAGCCCCTCATCCACCAGCGACATCAGCTCGGAGAGCATGTGCTTCTCCCTCTCCTCATCACCCTTGATCCCCAGTAACTGACGATAAAGCTGCAATACGCTGGAGTCGTCATCCACAATCAATACTTTCTTGTTGCACTGCATAATCTGCCCACCCTAATCTCTGTTGCTATACATCCGCCGCCTCAATCTCGATCGGCATCTGCACAATCATCCTTGCCCCCTGATTGCGCCCATCACTCTCCAGGCGAATCTCCCCTTCTACACTCTTTACAAAATTGGCTACCGAGTGGAGTCCAAAGCCGGAACCTCGCTCCTTGCTGGTAACCCCAAATTTGAATATGGCGTCTATCCTCTCCTCCTCAACGCCGATGCCATTGTCTTCAACCATCAACTCAAACTGCTCTCCAACAGAGAGGATCCGGATCAAAATCCTACCACACAACCCGGTCTCCTCCTGTGTACGCTCCTCAATACTCTCGACACTGTTCTTCACCAGATTGAGCAACATCTGGATCATCGGGTTTCTTGGCAGAAACAGCACCTTCAACCCATCATCCACCTCAACCTCAACCTCTACCCCCCGCTTTTCAATGCTCTCCTCGATCATTCCCAGTGTATCCTCGATCATCTGCTGGATACTGAAGCGGCTGGCGGTCAGTACCGGCCGGGAGACCCCTCGTTGCATCTGGATAATCTCTGCCACATGGTGGGTAGAGCGCTCTACTGCCTGTATCCCGGAGACCATGCTGCCATCATCCCCCACCACCTCCTCCAGCATCCCGGTAACCCCCTGCAATACCTTCAGCACTCTGCTGATCTTCTCCTCATCCAGCGCCCCCTCTTCCATCCACCCCTCAACCCGTTTGAAGATCGGGTTCAATCCCAGCAGGGTCCTGCGCTGGTGGTCAAGCTTGATCAGATGCCCCTGTGCACCGGTAATGGTGTTGCCGATATTGTGCAGCACCGAGGCACTCATCTCGGCAATGCCGGCCTGGAAAGAGGCGTACTGCTCCAGCCGGTTGCGCTCATCAATCTCCCGCTGCAACTGTTCATTGATATAGAGGGTGTGCAGCGCATGCGAGGTGATCGGCATCAGCCGCTGCATCAACCCCAGATGGGTTTTATTAAAATAGGCACGCTGGCGGCTGACACAACAGATCAGGATCGAGCGATCCACGCCGGGAAAGGAGATCAGCAGCACCGATCCGGTCTGCTCCCGCACTGCATCCGGCTGCGCAATCCACTCAGCTACTCGCTCTACACTAAAGAGCATCACCGGAGAGCCGCCCAGCACCCGGGTAAACACCTTGTCGCCAACCCAGCGCTGCTCGGCAAACAGTGGATGGGTGGAGCCAATACACTCCAGTTGTCCCCCCTCACTGAACGCCTGTCCCGCCGGTGAGAGGATAAAGGCGTCATCACACTGCAGCTGATCGGTCACCATCTGCAACAGACGCCCCAGCATATCGGCAGTACCGGTGGCACTGGTGATGATCTCCAGCCCCTCCAGCAGGTTGTTGGCCTGCTCACGCAGCACCCGCTCCTTCTCCCGGGAACGATCCAGATTGATCAGCGCTTCACGAACCGCCTCATTATCAACCGTGGGAGACATGATCAAAATCGCCCGTGGTCGCTGCTATTCCACCAGCTGATCACTGAAGGCAACGATGGAGATCATCAGATTGCCATGCGCATTGTCATTGGCGATAAAGCAGCCCTGCTCACCAAAGGTGAAGACCCCGACAAAGGGCTGATTGTTGAGGGCATCACGGATATAACCGGCCACCTCATCCATCTTTGGCTGTACCGTCAACATGCAGCCGGCACAGTAGATGGCCAATCCCCCCACCAGCTGATCACGGTTGAAGTCACCCGCCTCCACCGCTGCATCGGTAACACGACCTGCACGGCTGACTAGGCTCTCGACCGTACCATGCATCAGGGTCAGGGTCTCTCCCTCTGCGATATTGGAGAAGAGGGTCAGCCCCCCCTCGGCAGTTACGCTGTCTGGATGGGAGAGCTTGTAGTAGGGAAGTCCACCCACCTCACCAGCCACACGACCGATCGGATAGAGAGTGGTCAGCGCCAGTACATTCCCCCCCTCCGGCAGCATCTCGGCAATCGCCCCCTCGGTCCACTCGTTGTAGACCTCGGCCGCGGGACGTCCATCAATCTCCAGCAGGGTACGCCCTTCACAACGGGTGACCACCCCGGTGGTACTGGTTGGATCGTAACCACTATGGAAGGCGTAGGAGATCTGGGTGGAGGGGAAGAGCACCGAGATCACCACCGCATCACCCCACTGCTCCCCATTGGCAATCTGGGACCAGTTACCACTGACGGTATTGTCTCCACTACTGCCCCCGGCCACCGGTACATCGGTCCCCAATACCGACTCAACACCGGCGATCAATGCCTCTTCACGCCCCGGTGCCCCGTTGAGCCATACCAGCGTCGGCACCTCTCCAATCCGTCCTGAGCGCTCCAGCGCCTGCTCCAGCGCAGCAACTGCCGCCCCTTCAGGATCGTCCCCAATCTCGGCAGCACCGGTGCCATAGCTCCCTTCAGGGTCGTGAATCCCCCATAGACTGAGACCGGTACCCTCTGCACTGTGAAATCCATTTTCGGTCATCGCCCCCAGGCAGGAGGTGGCACCATGCAACTGACACGCCTCTCCAGCCAGTTGATGAAGCTGTTGACTGATCCCGCTACTGTCATAGGGGTCGGAAAAGTAGGCCATCAGCAGGTCAGGCGCAGCTCCCAATTGCTGCTGCAATGTCTGATAGCTCTCATCGACTGCGGCTGCGGTATCACTTCCGGTGGAATAGGCGGTGGCTATTTTCATTTGGATCTCCTCACTCAATGGATACAGTCATGCCAGATACAGGTTGGCATATCTCCCTCAGGCGGCTGGAAACAGCCCCTGATGCGCAATCCCCTCACGCGGTTTGGCCATCATCTCGGCCACGGTGTCACGCCACTCCAGATAGTGGGCCGTCTCCTTGTGGGCCGCTGCACCATCAGCGCTGGCATAGGCTTCATAAAGTATGAACTTGGTGGAATCCGCCGCATCCTGCAGCACATCAAAACGGCGATTTTCCGGCTCCTGAACGGAGGCCTCATGATTCTTTCGGGTTGCGGCGACAAAGTCGTCCACCGACTCCGGTTTGACATAGACGTGAACAATTGTGGTATGCATTCCGACTCTCCAAATAATACGATTATTCTAAATTCTGGCGCGCACGATGCCACCAAACTCATCCTCGGTCAGTACCACCGGGTTGGCCTTCTGGTCAGCGAGCGACAAAATCTTCGGTATATCCTGCTCTCTGATACCAAACTGCCCCAATCGTGGGAGCTGCAGCCGTTCAACCCACAGCTGCAGCCCCTCGGAGACCCGCTGCAGTGACCTGTCGAGGTTCATCGAGGGGTCACAAAAACCGAGCTTCTCCCCAATCATACAATATTTCTGCAACGCTTCCGAATCAGTTGCCCGCAGCCGCAAGACCTCAATATTGGTACGGTTTGCCTCTCCCAGCAGAGTACCACACACCACCCCGTGGGGAACCGGATAGAGCCCGCCAATCGGTCCAGCCAGCCCATGAACGGTACCCAGTCCGGCATTGGCCAGAGTAATCCCCGAGATCATCGAGCCATAGGCGACCGCACTGCGTGCAGCCGCATCCTCTCCCTCCGACTCCCATAACAAAATCAGTCCCCGCCCCATCTGCTCAATCGCCGATAGCGCCAGCCCATCGGTAAAGGGGGAGGCCTTGGTGGAGAGGTAGGATTCCAGCAGCTGGCTGAGCGCATCACAGCCATTGGCCGCAATCAATGATTGGGGAGAGGTTGCCAGTAGATCGGGGTCGACAATCGCCACCTGTGGCACCAGGGAGGGGTGGCGGAACGACTTCTTGAACCCCTGTTCGCGATTGGAGAGCACGCCATTCATGCTCGCCTCGGAGCCGGTACCGGCGGTGGTAGGCACCGCAATCATCGGCACCGCACGCCCATCATGGAGTTTGCCGTTACCCACCCCCTCCAGATACTCCATCACCGAGTCCCCGGTGGGCAGCAATCCCGCTACACACTTGGCCGCATCGAGCACACTGCCTCCACCAACCGCAATGATCACCTCAATGGTTTTGCCTTGAAGGGAGGCGGTAATCTGATCCACCGTGGCTGGAGAGGGTTCACCGGAGACACGTACCTGCTCAACCAGCTCAATACCCGATTGCTTCAGCCTGTCCAAAATATGGAAACGCTGGTCAAGCCGATCAAATGAGTCCGCCCCGGTCACCAACAGCACCTTGCGCCCCCACTCCAGCGCCTTCTCTCCACATTTTGTAACGGCCCCTGGCGCAAACAGCAGTGCCGGTAATCTCGCTATCTGAAAATTTATGCCACTGATCTCCATTCAAACCCCTCCTGCTGATCTGCAATCACAACCCAATCACTCTCACACTGCAATACCTCGCTGATTGCCATCACTGCCCGCTGCGGACAGTTATTCTGTTCACTGAGGTGCATCACCACCAGATGCTGCAGACGAGAGGTATCGATCTGCCCCAATAGCGCCGCTGCCTGACCATTGTTGAGATGTCCCAGACGACTGGAGACCCGCTGCTTGAGGTGGTGCGGATAGGGGCCACGTGCCAGCAGTTCCGGGTCGTGGTTACACTCCAGCAGCAGGGCATCACAGCCATCCAGTTGCCGCTCAATATGGGGGGTGACCTCTCCCACATCGGTCAACAATCCAATACGCTGTATTCCATTGGAGAAGGTGTACTGGATCGGCTCCCGTGCATCATGCGGTACATGGTAGGGGGTCACCTCGATCTCACCAATGGTAAAGGGCTGATGCCCACAGACAATGCGCACCGTATCAAACAGCCCCTCGCGCCGCTCCGCCTCACGGGCAGTCCCACTCGACATCCAGACCGGAATCTCCGCCTTGTGGGAGAGACGACGCACCCCATTGAGGTGGTCACCATGCTCGTGGGTCACCAGAATGCCATCCAGATCTTCGATAGTGCGCCCCAGCCGCTCCAACCGCAGCCGGGTCTGCTTCAGCGAGAAGCCGCAATCAACCAGCAGTGTGGTCTCTCCACACTCGATCAGCGTTCCATTGCCCTTGCTGCCACTCCCCAGTGAGGCAAATCGCATCACCGTACCCGAGCTCTCTGCCTCTGTACGGTCATCAGACCTCCTCAACGCTATTTGAGCTGCTCATGCAACAGGGTAAGAATACGACGTGCCGTGCCGGACTTGTCGACCTGTCCCTGCGCATCAAACACCAGAATGCGACTCACCTCGTTGTGGGACTCTACCCGGATCTGGTACTCACCCTCTGTAGGCTGTTCATCACCGTCCCAGAACTTGATCTTGTCGAGAATACCCTTCTGCTCATTATCCTTGAAGGGATCGATATAGCGCACATAGTAGACCCCCTTGGAGCGGTCACGATCCTCGACGGTAAAACCGACCCGATCCAGCGCATGACCAGCACGACGCCAGGTACGGGGGAAGCCCTCCTTGATCAGCAGGAAGCGCTCGCCACTCTTGGCATCGACAATACGGGCACGCTCCACCACACCCTGCCCTTCCAGTTCGGCCAGCGTGGCGTTGGCACGCGCCGACTCCATACCGAGGAAGGACATGATGCGACTCAACAGCTCCGCCTCCAGCTCCGGCATCGCCGGCTGTGGTACCCAGACAAAGCTCTCACCGGAGGGCTCCTCCTCCATGCGGCGATGGCTCAGATAGAGTTCGGTAACCCCGGCCTGCTCACTGCGTTCCAGGCGCAGACGGAACTTGTCACGGGTACCGGTGGAGTAGAGCGCATCAATCGCCTTGCTGAGAACACTGCGAATCGGGCCATCATCGATCTCGGCACGATTCTCTGCCCAGTCGGTCTCCATAATGCCGATACGGGGATCTTCCCGGTCAATCAGGAAGCCGTTCTTCAGCCAGAACTCACGCAGTTTGGACCAGAGCTGCTCCGGGGTCGCCTTGATCTCCAGCCAACGCTGGTCACCATCACGTACCACACGAATCTCTTTCTGTTCCGGCATCACCTCGGTGGCCTTCTCTATGATGCCGCCAGCCCCCCCTTCCGACTCATAGCTGGTCAGTGTGGTGCTGCCACCGGGCACGTTGTAGAGATCCTGAATGGAGGAAGAGGTGAGATCAGGGGGAATCTCCAGCGGATCCTCCTCTATCGCACTCTCGTAACTGAGCTCTTTCTTGTAGGCCTGGTAGCTGTCGACCGCCTCATCCACGGTGCCGCAGCCGGTGAGAACCATCACTCCTGCCAGCAGGGTGGTGCCATTGCGTTTCACCATTGACCTAACCTCTCTCTGCTGCCGCAATCGCATCACGAACAGGTTGGCGGAACGACTCGGAGAGTGGTGTCAGCGGCAGACGAATACCAACATCGATCTTGCCCATCTCATGCAGCGCCCACTTGACCGGAATAGGATTGGCCTCAAGGAAGAGGTCTCGGTGCAGCGGCTTCAGCGGCTCATTCAGCGCATGGGCCTTGTCACTGTCCCCGGCAGCGGCCGCCTCGCACATTGCGTGCATCTGTGCTGGCATCACGTTGGCAGTGACTGAAATAGTGCCATGCCCCCCCTGCAGGATAAAGTCGGTACAGGTAGAGTCATCCCCACTGTAGAGTTCAAAGCCATCGGCCATCACCGCCTCGATCTGCCCGATGCGGGAAAGGTCACCAGTGGCCTCCTTGACCCCGACAATATTGCTGATCTGTGAGAGACGGCCAATGGTCTCCGGCAGCAGATCACAGGCGGTGCGCCCGGGCACATTGTAGAGAATCTGTGGCATGTCGACCGCCTCGGCCACCGCCTTGTAGTGGAGGTAGAGCCCCTCCTGGGTGGGCTTGTTATAGTAGGGGGTCACCAGTAGTGCCGCATCCGCCCCCTGTTCTCTGGCACAGCGGGTCAGATCGATCGCCTCCTGGGTGGAGTTGGCACCGGTACCGGCAATCACCGGAATACGGCCATCCACCTTCTCCACCACCCGGCGGATCACCTCGCAGTGCTCCTTCTCATTGAGGGTGGCCGACTCACCGGTGGTCCCCATCGCCACAATGGCATCGGTACCGGATTCGACATGAAACTCAACCAACTGATCGAGCGCCCCCCAATCCAGCTCTCCATTAGCGTGCATCGGGGTGACCAGCGCCACCATACTTCCCTGAAACATGGTCTATTTTCTCTCTGTAAAATTAAATCGGAGTAATCGGTGAATGTTACTTCTGCAAACACGGGGTGACAAGATATACTCTCGGGTTATGAACAGCGCAGCAGTCAAAACTCCAGCCACCGACAATCTGGTAATTACCGCAATCGGCGAGGAT